>CAYJHU010000210.1:0-4517 GCA_964369655.1 uncultured Desulfovibrionaceae bacterium
CGGTCAGATTCATCGCGCAAATCAGAAATACCATCAATTTTACGCTCATGCACCAAGGCCGCAATTTTTTCCACAAGGTTGGATTTATTAAGCCCATAAGGAATTTCTTTAATAATTATAGATTGAAAACCTTTTTTACGTTCTTCAATCTCAACCCGACCACGCATTTTAACAGTGCCACGACCGGTATGATAGGCATCACGCAAACCTTGCCCGGCGTACATATAACCATAGGTGGGAAAGTCAGGCCCTTTTACAAATTCCGTAAGATCAGTAATACTGCATTCTGGGTTATCTAATAAGTGCAATAAAGCATTAGACAATTCCCCAAGATTATGCGGCGGAATGTTTGTGGCCATACCAACGGCAATACCTTGAGAACCGTTTAAAAGTAAGTTTGGTACTTTTGTTGGTAATACTGAAGGCTCTTGCAAGGTATTGTCATAGTTTGGACGAAAATCAACGGTTTCCTTATCCAAATCTCCCAAAAACTCACCGGCAAGACGTGACATGCGCGCTTCCGTATAACGCATGGCTGCAGCCGCATCACCATCGATAGAACCAAAGTTACCCTGCCCATCAATGAGCGGATCACGCATGGAAAATTCTTGCGCCATACGCACCAGCGCACCATAAACAGCAAAATCACCATGCGGGTGATATTTACCGATAACGTCACCGACGATACGCGCGGATTTTTTATGTGGCCTATTGTAGGAATTGGAAAGCTCATATTGCGCAAACATAATACGTCTGTGTACAGGCTTTAAACCATCTCTGGCATCAGGAATAGCGCGTCCAATGATTACTGAAAGTGAATATTCTAGGTAAGATTTGCGTAATTCCTGTTCAATACTTATTTGGTTTTTATCCGACATGTGGCCTCACTTAAATTATATCAAAAGAAGTAATTTTATTTTTAATTAAATATCTAAGTCTTGTACGGCAAGGGCATTGCGCTCAATAAATTCGCGTCTTGGCTCTACCCTATCGCCCATAAGCTTTTCAAAAGTATCAGAAGCTTCAACGGCATCATTCACCGTTACTTGCAAAAGAATTCTATTTTCTGGGTTCATGGTTGTTACCCACAATTGCTCTGGGTTCATTTCACCAAGACCTTTATAACGCTGAATATTTATACCGCGTCTTGCTGCATCAAGGGTAGCTTGGAATAAAGAAAATACATTGTCAAACTCTGTCTTTTCACCTTTAATATCAAGGGTTAATCCAGTTGTACCATAATTAGTGCGCAATATATTATACAAATTCCAAGCTTGCTTAAATAAGCGTGATGCAAAGAAATCTGTGGGTCTACGTACTCGATGCTGATTACTATCCTCAAAGGTTATGAAAACACGCTCATCACCTTCAAATTGTATTTCTTTATCAAAAGTTACGGTGTAACCTTTTTCTTTGAACCAGCTCAAAATTTCAGCATCGACATTTTCATTCAAATCTTCTGGGGTAAGATTTTTTTCATACTCAAGTAAGGTTACAAATAAATCACGGCCGATGCCGGTATTTTCCGCATCTTTTACTTTTGATTGTAAATTTTCAATATCTTTCATTAAAAGTATTAAATCTTCACCGCCAAATTCTTTTTCTTCCTTGCTAATAATTTTAGCATCTTCAGAAATACGCTTCAAAAGAAATTCATTTAATTCTCTATCGTCCTTAATAAATTTCTCAAAACGTGAATTATGCGCACGATACAATGGTGGCTGAGCTATGTACAAATAACCATTGTCAATAAGCTCTTGATATTGACGGAAAAAGAAAGTCAAAAGAAGGGTACGAATGTGCGCGCCGTCCACGTCAGCGTCAGTCATGATAACAATTTTATGATAGCGCAATTTATTTAAATCTATATCATCCTTACCAATTCCAACGCCCATGGCAGTAATCAGCGCTTTTACTTCTTTGTTGGCAAGCATTTTATCAAAGCGGGTACGCTCTGTATTCAAAATCTTACCACGCAAAGGTAAAATTGCCTGATTGTTGGGATTACGTCCTTGCTTTGCAGAACCGCCCGCGGAATCACCCTCCACGATGAAAATTTCAGAAATAGCCGGATCTTTACTTTGACAATCGGCAAGCTTACCGGGCAAAGAATTATCGGATAAAACACCCTTACGGCGCACTAATTCACGCGCACGACGCGCTGCATCTCTTGCGCGGGAGGCATCAATGGCCTTATCGACAATAAGACGTATATCCTTCGGATTTTCTTCAAAGTATTGTGTTAGTTTATCAAAAACCAAGGTGGCCACAATGCCGGCAACTTCACTGTTTCCAAGCTTTGTCTTGGTTTGGCCTTCAAATTGCGGATTAGGCAATTTTACACTGATAACAGAAGTCAAACCTTCACGAACATCATCACCCGATAAAGTAGAACCTTTGAGCTTCTTGGTTAAATCAGGTTGATTTTTAATATAACTATTAATGGCACGCGTAAGAGCCGTTCTAAAGCCCATTAAGTGCGTTCCACCTTCTTTTGTACGGATATTATTAGCAAAAGTTAGTACATTTTCCTTGTAAGAAGCATTGTACTGTATGGCAAATTCCACACTAATTTTGTCATTAATACCTTCGGTATCAATAACAGAGTGAATACCATTTTCACCGGAGTTTAAATCCGTAACAAATTGCTTGATACCGCCATCGGCGCGAAAAGTATTTTTCTCGTCAGTGCGCTCATCTATGCATTCAATTTCAAGACCTTTATTTAAGTAAGCTAATTCTTCAAAGCGCTTACGCAAAACTTCATAAGAAAATTCACTTACCTCAAAGATTGACTCATCAGGCTTAAAACGAATGGTGGTACCGCGTTGTGTGGTTTCATCTTCTTTTGTCAATTCATCCATGGGCACGCCGCGTGAATAATTTTGCTTATAGCGAAATCCATCACGACTGACAGTTACCGTTAAATTTTCTGACAAAGCATTAACGCAAGATACACCAACACCATGTAAACCACCGGAAGTTTGATATGAATCATTATCAAACTTACCGCCGGCATGCAGCACAGTTAATACAACTTGCACTGCCGGAATTCCTTCTTCGGGATGAATACCAACAGGAATACCGCGGCCATTATCGCGCACGGTAACGCTATTATCTACGTGTAATATAACTTGAATATGCGTACAATAGCCAGCCATGGCTTCGTCCACAGAGTTATCCACCACTTCATAAACAAGGTGATGCAAACCACGTGTATCAACAGAGCCGATATACATGGAAGGCCTTTCGCGTACAGCATCTAGACCTTTAAGAATTTTGATGGAATTTTCACCATAATTTGGTGGGCTATCTTGCATTTCAATGCTCATACTATACTTCTTCCTCGTTAGAATAAATATCCACGCTGCCAACCTTCATGGGCATGAGAATAATTAAATAATTTTGATCTTCCTTACCTTGAATGGCACATGGACCTTCATTACTGGTAAGGCGCATGGTAAGCTCTGGCGATTGGAAATGACCTAAAATATCCATAAGTTCCTTGGTAGGGAAAGCAATTTTTTTAATATTACCGGTATATTGAACAGTCAAATTTTCTACCGCAGATCCAACATCCTGTCCATGTACAGCAAGTACGACTTCTTCACTGTTGCTTAAATCAAAGCTGGTGAAGCGAATATTCTTGGTATTAAAAATTCCTAAACGACTTAAAGCTTCGGCGCATTCTTTACGATCGATTTTTAAGCTATTGGCACTATCGCGCACATTATTTAAGAACGTGGAATAATCAGGATAATCATAAACAACGCGCGGCAAGGAAAGGGTTTCGCCCTTTAAGGTGCGCAGATAAAAACGCTTATCCGTGATATTAAATTCTATTTCTTCATCGCCAAGCCATTTTTTTAATTCAGCAATATATTTTTTCTGAATTAAAATACCTTCCTTGGGCAATAACTTATATAAATCTTCGTTATTAAAAGAAAGTAGGGCAAATTGATGACCATTTAAGCTACAAGCATCAATGCGGCCTTCTTCGTTATTTTCTTTGGTAATTGGTTTGATATAAAGGCAAGAAAGGGCATCAGTTGATTCATCATCGCTAATACAAAATGAAACTTTGTCCAAAATTTCTGCAAAGAAATCACCAGACCACATGATGGAATTTTCTGATGGAAAAGCAGAAAAATCTTGAAACCAAGTTGTGTCATTGGTGGGGAGTTTATATTTTTTCTTCCCTTGGTCAATGTGCAAACTATTATTTTCTGCATCAAGCTCAAGGCGAATTTTACCATTAGGCAATTGACGTAACAAGTCCACAAAAAAACGTCCCTGCACTCCCACAAGTCCTTCTTGTTCTACCTGCGCAGCATACGTACCCTGAAATTCGATGTTAACATCTGTAGCCAAAAAGGAAACGGAATCTTGGCTGGCCTTAATCCAAATGGAACGCAAATAGGCTGCCCCGGAACGCTGAGGAAGAATGTTAGCTGCTTTTTGCAATCCTTCGATGACTTGTTCTTTTTCAATAATTATTTTCATATAAATCCTGTAGT
>CAYJHU010000211.1:0-4501 GCA_964369655.1 uncultured Desulfovibrionaceae bacterium
AAATACGCGAAGCGGATTTACAAAAGGTTCGACCCGAAGGGCTTGTAGCCGTTGGTGAGGAACGAGCCGTACGGATATCGTGCGCCTAGGCGTTCCCTCCCCCAGAAAATAATTACTTCCTTTCGCTAAGAGCGGCTACGGACGGCAAAATTTTGCCTTCTAGCAATTCAAGTGAGGCGCCTCCGCCGGTGGATATATAGCCCATTTTATCAGCAAGACCATATTGCTCAACTGCGGCTACAGAATCGCCGCCGCCAACAACCACAAAGGCTTCGCCTTCGGCCAATGCTTCGGCCAGCGCCTTGGTACCGGCACCAAACGGCTCGGTTTCAAAAGCGCCCACAGGGCCATTCCAAACAATGGTAGCGGCATCTTGGCACAGCTTTTTGTATTCTTCAACGGTCTTTGTACCCACATCCAAAATCATTTGGTCTGCAGGCACAGCGTCGGCACTGACAGTGCTCACACTTTGATTGGGCGCAAGGGCAGCTGCCACGACCACGTCAGTGGGCAAGGGCAAAATTTTACCTTGCTCCTTAGCCATAGCCAAAATGCGCTTAGATTCATCAATAAGATCAGCTTCATAAAGTGACGTACCCACATTATAACCTGCCGCGGCAAGAAAAGTATTGGCAATGCCGCCGCCCACAATAAGTCTGTCGACCTTAGGGATGAGATTTTCGAGTAAAGCTAGCTTTGTGGAGACCTTAGAGCCGCCAATGATTGCCACTAGAGGAGATTTTGGCGCATCAAGCACCTTATCAAATGCTTCTAGTTCAGCCGCCAAAAGGGGGCCGGCACAAGCAATTGTTGCTTGGCGTATGGCGCCCTCAGTGCTGGCATGTGCTCTGTGCGCAGAGCCAAAGGCATCCATCACATACACATCCCCAAGCTCTGCATAGCGCTTGGCAAGGGCGGCATCATTTTTCTTTTCACCGGCTAAGAAGCGTACATTTTCGCACAAGACAACCTGACCAATTTTAGCATCAACTTGCTCAAGCTCCGTGGCAAAATCAACTGAAACTCCAAGCAGTTCCGCCATGTGTGCGGCTATGGGACGCAAAGAAAATTTTTCTTCAAACTGACCTTCGGTGGGGCGTCCAAGGTGCGAAAGCACGATGACTGCCGCTCCTTTTTCCAAAGCCATTTTAATGGTGGGAACAGCAGCGCGAATACGTTTATCATTAGAAATAACGCCATCCTTAAGGGGCACATTTAAATCCTCACGGATGACAACTTTCTTCCCTTTTACGTCAAGATCCTTCAAAAATAACATAAGCTTACTTTCCTTGGTTAAAGTATTTCATTTGCTTTTGTAAGCACAGCTTCAAGGGTAAAGCCAAAGTGTTTGGCCACATCTTTTGCCGGTGCGGATTTACCAAAGGTGGTCATTCCAATAACAGCTCCGTCAAGTCCCACGTATTTGCACCAATAGTCGGCAATTCCGGCCTCAATGGCTATTCTTGCACGTACATTTTTAGGCAAAATACTTTCGCGATATGCGGCATCTTGAGCATCAAAAAGCTGTGTACAGGGCATGGAAAGTACGCGTACTTTTTTACCTTGTTCGCTAATTTTTTCGGCTGCTTCAAGGGCCAGCGCAACTTCTGAACCAGTGGCAAGAAGAATAAGATCAGGCGTACCTTGGCAGTCTTTCAGAATATAGCCGCCCTTGGCAATAAGTTCTTGTTGCTCATTTGTACGCTCAACATATGGCACATCTTGGCGCGAAAGCGAGAGGCAATGCGTATGCTTTGTATCTTCAAGGGCCAGCTTCCAAGCCATAAGAGTTTCCATGGTGTCACAAGGACGCCACAAACGCAGACCGGGAGTAAGGCGTAAGGTCGCCACTTGCTCAATGGGCTGATGCGTTGGGCCATCTTCACCCACGGCAATGGAGTCGTGGGTAAGTACCCAAATGACACGCTTTTCCATAAGCGCACTTAAACGTATGGCATTTTTAGCATAATCAGAAAAAACCATAAAAGTTCCGGCATAGGGTACAACGCCGCCATGTAAAATCATACCGTTCATTATGGCGCCCATGGCAAATTCGCGTACACCGTAATTTACGTAATTTTCACCATAGTTATCTTTGCTAAGTATGCCAGAAATTTTAGTTTTGGTGCAAACAGATCCAGTCAAGTCGGCAGAACCACCCACCAATTCCGGTAAAATGGGAATAATCGCATCCAAGGCCCGCAAAGAAGCCGTGCGTGTAGCGATACTTTCCTTAGCTTCACTGCAAGCGGTAAGGGCAGCCTTTAAGGTATCATGCCATGTGGCTGGCAACTCGCCGGCAATGCGACGTAAAAAGTCTTCAGCCAGCTCAGGATAAGCTGCTTTATAAGCGGCAAAGCGTGTATTCCACGCTGACTGCGCCACAGCGCCCCTGTCCTTGCAGTTCCAAGCTTCCATAATATCTTGTGGAATATTAAAGGGTTCGTGCTCCCAGCCAAACTTCTCGGCGGTGCTTGCGCGCCCCTCTGCACCAAGCGGCGCACCATGACACGAGGCACTATCTTGCTTAGGCGAACCATAACCTATGTGCGTATGGCAAATAATGAGCGTTGGCTTATTTTCTTCATCCTTAGCGGCAAAAATAGCTCTATCAAGCGCTGCGGCATCATGCCCATCCACATCACGGATAACCTGCCAGCCATAGGACTCATAGCGTGCGGCTACGTCTTCATCAAACCAGCCTTCAACCTTGCCATCAATGGAAATACCATTAGCATCGTACAGGGCAATGAGCTTGCCAAGGCCAAGGGTTCCGGCAAGGGAGGAAGCCTCATGAGTAATGCCCTCCATAAGACAACCATCGCCAAGAAAAACATAGGTGTGGTGATTCACAATACAGTGTTCATCACGATTAAATTGCGCCGCCAAATGCCTTTCGGTAAGTGCCATACCAACAGCCATGGCTAAACCTTGACCTAAGGGACCGGTGGTACATTCTATGCCGGGGGTTGTGCCGTCACTTTCGGGGTGGCCGGGAGTTTTGGAATTAAGCTGACGAAAATCTTTAATATCATCAATACTTAAATCATAGCCTGTCAAATGCAAAAGACCATATATAAGCATAGAAGCATGCCCATTGGAGAGCACAAAACGATCCCTATCAACCCATGTTGGATCGGCAGGATTATGTTTTAACTGATGACGCCAAAGGGCTTCGGCCATATCTGCCATGCCCATAGGGGCACCTGGGTGGCCGGATTTTGCTTTATTAATTGCATCAATGGCCAAAAAGCGCAAGGCATGCGCAAGATATTTACGTTCGAGCATGGTTTTTTCCTCAAGGCAAAAGGTTAGAGTGGCTTTCTTTTAGCACGCGCCGCCGCGTCCATAAAAGTCTGTAAACGTTCATCATAAGGTGGTTTTGAAAAAAATGCCGAGCCAGACACAAAGACATCGGCGCCGGCATCAATGAGCTGTGCAATATTATCTGGGTCAACACCGCCATCCACTTGAATGCGTACATTTGCTTTGCCGGCAGCATCTAGCATTGCGCGCAAGTTTCGTACTTTTTCAAAGGTGGAAGGGATAAATTTTTGCCCTGAAAAGCCAGGATTAACGCTCATAATAAGCAACATATCCACATCATCAAGCACATAATCTAGCACTTGTAAGGGGGTGGCAGGATTTAAAGATACGCCGCACTGCATGCCAAGCTCACGAATACGCGCAAGGGTACGTTGCAAATGCTTGGTGGCCTCTGCATGCACAACTAGCATATCTACGCCGGCTTTTTGATAATCTTCAAGGTAGCGCTCTGGCGCCTCAATCATCAAATGCGCATCAAAAAAAAGTCCGCTGTGTTTGCGCAAAGCAGCAATAACAGGCGGACCAAAAGTAATATTGGGAACAAACATGCCGTCCATAACATCAAGATGCACCCATTTAAGGCCGGCAGTTTCAAGTTTATTAAGTTCTGTGGCCAAATTGGCAAAATCTGCACTGAGTAAAGAGGGGGAAAGAATCATAAAAATCTCATATTATTGCAATAGTTCTCGCATAGCTAGCAGCTCTTTGCGTATGTCGTCGACTATGGCTTTATTATCAAGCTGCGCCGTACCGCTTTCCCTTGCATTGTCAATGGCGCTGGCCTTAACAATGAAGAGCGGTTCTATAAAGGAAGTTTGGGTTTCAAGAATGCGACGTGCCCCTTCGATGGTCATACCTTGCTCGTGCAATAAAGCTTTGATACGCTTCAATAATTCCACGTTGGCTTCGGTGTAGAGGCGTTGGCCTTTATCGGTTCGCAAAGGCTCTAATTGCGGAAATTCTGTTTCCCAAAAGCGCAAGACATAGCTTTTGAGTTGCAAATTTTCTGCAACCTCGCCAATACGATATGTTTTTTCAGTCATACCCTCTCCTTGGTTTATTCCGTACAGAAAAAGTATATGAATTTTAAGTCTTTTTCTTTGGGGGAGAGAACTTTTTGAAAAAAGTTCCCTCCGCCAAACCCCCACCCTCAAAAACTTTTAATTCGAATCTT
>CAYJHU010000212.1:0-4494 GCA_964369655.1 uncultured Desulfovibrionaceae bacterium
GGGGCAGCGCCCTTCTCCTCCGGAGGAATTAATCAGTATGAATTTGCTATAATATCTTCTTAATACAGAATATATTTTGCGAATCTTTATACTCATAGCTCACATCATCCATCATTTGCTTGAGCAGATGAATGCCAAGTCCCCCAACTTCGCGCATTTCTAGTGGTGCGTTTACAGTCGGACTTTTGCTTAGCAGGGGATTAAAGGGCACGCCGCCATCGCAAAAACGCAAAATAACAGCGCGCGGATTTTCGGCAATTTCCACCTGTATATTTATTTGCGCCTTGGGCGGAAGATTGCCATAACGCACTATATTTGAAAGAATTTCATCCATGGCGATATTGATTTGAGCTTGGGCTTTTGGCGGGCAGGCGTAACGCTCTAAGTGCTCACCAACAAAGTCTGTGGCTACGGGGATATTTGCTATTTCTGCATCAATATTTATTTCATGCTTAGCGGTATTTTTTTGAAATTTTAAGGAAAGCATCGTTATATCATCAGCTTGCGTAGCTTCACCCGCAAAGTTATTTACATCATCAAGCACAGCAGTGCATATTTCCTTGGTGCAGGAAGAGCTTTTTTGCAAAAATTCTTTTAAGCGCACTTCTCCATACAGTTGATTATTTATATCAACCGCTTCGGTGATTCCGTCAGTGTAAAGAAAAATTTCATCGCCTTGTTTTAATTGAAGTTCATGGCTTTGATATGGTGCATCTTCCATAAGCGCCAGCACAAGATTTGCCTTGCTTTTGAAGTACTCATAGTTGCCATTCGCGTTCTTTAAGAGGGGTGGATTATGCCCTGCATTTGCATAGTAAAGCAGCCCTGTTTTTATATTCAAAATGCCAAGCCATGCAGTCACAAACATGCTGGCGTCATTGTTTTCACATAAGTGGTTGTTGGTTAAGGAAAAAATTTCATCTACGGTGTGCCCTGCTTCAGCAAAGCTTTTGATAAGAGTTTTTGCCTTCATCATAAAAATTGCCGCAGGTATGCCCTTGCCCGAAACATCCGCCACCAAAAATGCTAAATGTTCGTCATCGGTAAAGTAAAAGTCATAAAAATCGCCCCCCACTTCTTTGGCTGTGTGCATACAAGCAAAAATTTCAAATTCATCATGATTCGGATAGGGCGGAAAGATGTTTGGGAGTGAGGATGATTGTATGGTTCTGGCAAATTCCAGCTCAGCATCAAGGCGCGTTTTTTCTGCTTCAATATGGTCTTTTAATGAAGATACCGTGGCATTTATATCATCGGAAAGCTTTGAAAATTCTTCATTGGTACGAATATCAATAAGGGTATTTAAATTGCCGCTGGTTATCTCAGCCAAGGAATGATTCATCTTTCGAATATTATCAATAACCAGCCGTTTTACAAGAATGTATATGAGCAAAAACATAATCGCTAGCACTAAAACTTGCAGGGAAGCGTTTAGATATACAAACATATTGCGCGAAAACTGAGCGTCTTCAGTGGGAATTATGGCAACGATATATAACTCGTCAAATTCTAGATACATACACTCGTATAGGCTGTCATGAACTGTAGCTAAAAACAAAGTATCTTCTTTCTCTTCTTGCAAGTTTAAGCCGAGAGAAAGCAAGGTCTGCCCTTTATTTTCAAATCTATCGCTTAAAATAATGCCTTGACTGTCAGCAATAATGACTCCGCCGTCTTCGCCGATATAATTATTGGTTATTAAGCCTAGCGCCATACGAAACATGGTGTCTTCCAAGGCTATGTTTTGTAAGTCTATGATATCTTGGCGTACATCATTAAGATTTATGCTTAATAAATTTGCAGTGTCGCTGGTGGAAATACGTGTTTGTAATGACCAAATAAATGAGGTGGATAAGCCAAGGCCCACAATAAGGCATATGGCAAGCCACTGTTCAAAGCTTTGGGTTATGCTTTTGAGCTTTATTTTTTTCTTAAGTTTATTGGAGGTTTTCCACGAAGCCACCGCCAAGGCCAGCGCAGTAAAAATACCATTGATGGCAAACATGGGCATGGAGTAGAGCTTAATGCCCACAAAGGCCGCATGTATGTCTTTGATACTTGTTAATATTATCAGGAGGATATGGAGAATTTCAATGTTTATGGCAATGAAAAAACCGTGTAAGCTTTTGGGGCTTTTGTTGTCAAATAAATATACTCGCAAAAGTCCACCGCAGCCTCCTGCCACGAGAGTGGCTATGGCAGAAGCTACTTCTGTGTGCAGTCCCTCTACATAAAGAACTGCAAAAAACCTATACACAGCGCCAATTATTCCGGCAATTATGCCAGCCGGGAGGCCAAAAATGAAGCCAGTTGAGAGCACTATTGCATTGCGAATGCTAATGACTTCGTCGCCAATGCTTACGCTAAAATACGTGCTTAGGCTGGCAATGACGCCAAAAATAATGCCTATGAGCGCTTGCGTATGGGCGTAAGATGTTTTTTTGCCGCATTCTGTTTTTAAGAAAGATGTCAGCAAAAAAATTATTGCAAGAGGAATGCTGAAGATAATAATTAGCTGTAAAAAAAGACTAATATTATCCACGGTGATGGCCTTAGTTCTCTATGGTTAAAATATCAGCAAAGCCTGTAATGCTGAATATTTCTGCAACAGTTTCATTCACATTTTTTATTTTCATGCTGCCTTGCTGCTTCATGCGCTTTTGGGTTGCAAATATCACTCTTAGGCCTGCGGAAGATAAATATTCTAACTGCGCAAAATCAAAAATCAAAGTGCTCACACCACTTAGGCTTTGCGTAAGCTCTTCTTCCAAAGCGCCGGCAGTGTTTGTGTCCAATCGACCAATCAAACTTATGGTAAGAGTTTCATTTTCAATTGCTTTTTTTATGTCCATACGTGTCACCTTTTTACTTTTATTGAGTAATTACTAAGACCATAAATTTAATTTAAAAGCAATATTTATTCCCCCTCAGCGCTTTTATGCAATAATGAATCGATGCTGCATAGTGATTAATTTGAAATATTTTCTTTACATTTTTCTTGGAACATCTAGAATTATACTTAAATGGAGGAGTCGTATGAGAAATTTTACGAAGTGTTTTTTTCTTTTAAGTGTCTTATGGTTAAGCTTATCTGTGAATGCGCAGGCTGCGGAAAAGGTGAGTGATTTTGATAAGAACCGCATAAGCATTCTCCTAAATGATGTCATAGCGGGCAGGATGAGTACAGTGTCCGAAAGTACTTTTGATGCCAGCAAGCCGTCGGCGCTTTTGAACTTTGCCGCGAACTTTGTTTCTAAGAGTCTTACCTACAGTACGATGACATCCTTAACCACCAAGGATCTTGGGCAATATCAAGGGAATGGGGTTATTCCCTTGCAAGCGGTAAAAGATGTCGCGAAGCGTTTTTTTGATTATGAAATGCCCACACCTGCAGAAGGTGATTACGATGATATGCAGTTTAAGGGTGGCCATTTTTATATAGTTATGGCTGATGGTGGCTTATATGAAAACATTTTACTTACAGAGGTAAAAGTTAATAAAGATAATACCATAACTGCGCACGGGAAAATTTTTGATGTGGAGGAAGGCGTGGGCGAAGGTCAAAAACTAGATACATTTACGGCGCTTCTAAAGCCGCATGTGTGGAAAGGAATGAAGACCTATGCCATTATTTCCATAAGTAGACAGAAAAGCGAATAAGAGGTAAGTATGCTAAATAAAATTATGTTTTCAATGCTGTGTATAATGATATTGCTTTGCTTTGGGCAAACACCGCATGCGCTTTCGCAAATGAAATCATGGGAAGGCCTTTATTGTGACAAGAAAAGCACTATTTGCGTAGAAATTACCAAACAAAATGTCAAATGGGACAAGACCTTTGCTCTTGTTACTTTTAGTAGTGAAAATAAATCCGTGCTCATTGATGAAGGTGAATTTCTTTTTGATGAAGAAGGCGGTTTTTTTAAGAATATTTTAATTAACATCTCTGCAGATAATAATACGGTTACGGTAAAAAACAATGAATATGTTGAATCCATGGAGCCGTATGGAGAAAAGATTGTTGTGGGTACTTATGCAAAGGTTAAATAAGCTGCGTAGCTCTTAATTGAAAAACTTCTATTCGAGGGAATGTCGCGGCTTCAAAAAAAATTGCCCGTGCTGTAAAGCTCGGGCAAAGATGTTTTCTGCTTAGCAGTAAAATATTATAACTCGCAACGAGTAAATTTGCGTATATCGCGATCTGTGGAGAGTTGCTCGGTTTGTTCAATAAAATTTGCTATATACGGCTGTTGTAAGTGGGTTAGCCAGCAAGTTTTGTTCTCCCACTCTTCGTAAAAGATAAATTTATTGGGGTCTGAGCAGTCTTCAAGCACGTATGATTGTATACAACCAACATCCTTACGAACAGAGGAAAGCATAATTGCCGTGGCGGCCAGAAAATGCTCTCGTTTTCCTTCCATAATTGTAGCGGATCCTGTAATAATAAGTTTCTTCTTAGGCATAGGTATTCCTTAAAGCATTTTTGAAATTTAT
>CAYJHU010000213.1:0-4455 GCA_964369655.1 uncultured Desulfovibrionaceae bacterium
GCATAGTTACATGGAACTTCTCGCGTACTACATCAAAGCTTGCTATTTGTATGTTTATGATGTAACGTTTCCCTAAGGATTAGTTTTATTTCAGTTTTTAGATGTTTCTCTTTAATTTTTATTGGAGTTTTTATGAGTCTCGAAGTTGCTGCGCACCAAGATTCATTAGTATCTGAGCATCTGGATTTATTTATCCGTATTTCTTCGTGCATGCTCGTTGCTGAGGATGAAGCTTCTTTTATGGCTAAAGCGCTTGCTGACATTGGTAATGTTTTGCAAGTTAGCCGTAGCTATATTTATGAGATAGAAAATTCTTCATGGTCAATTTCATATGAATGGACTGCAGAAGGTATTTTGGCCCATCAATGCAGTTCAGAGGGTAATCCTAACCCCGATGATGAAAGTGATATATTATATGCTTTAAATCAAGGTGAACCTCTTATTGTAGAGGAAATATCACAATTACAGCATGAGAACACACGTGCCTTTATGCAGGCTGAAGGCATTGTTTCGCTATTGGCTATACCAATTTTTGATAAGGAAAAAATTGTTGGTATATTTGGCATTGACCAATGTAAACATGTAGTGCGTTGGTCTGAGGAAGTAATCAACACCGTCATTATTCTTGGTAATATTATTAATAATGCCAAGGTCTATTTTAAAACACAAAATATTTTGCAAAAGAAGAACAAACAGATTCAAAATATGTTTGATGCTTTTCCTTACCCTATCTATGTTTCAGATATGGAAGATTACTCAATACTTTTTTATAATAAAGTTATTGCAGATCTTTTTGCTATGGGTGAGACGACAGAAAAAAAATGCCATGAAGCTTTTCAAGGTCTGGAATCCCCTTGTCCTTTTTGTACCAACTCTTTTTTACATAAAGACGAACCCCCCTATATTTGGCATCACCATAATGCCGTGGCCGATAAAGATTATAAAATCATTGATCGTTGCACTTCTTGGGAGCGTGTTCCCCATGCGCGTTTTTCGGTAGCCCTTGATATTACAGAGTCGTTGCGTTTGCAACGCGAACAAATACTTGATCGTGAGGCTAATATTGCCAAGGGGCGTTTTTTGGCCAATATGAGCCATGAGTTGCGCACGCCTTTAAATGGTATCATCGGCATGATACATTTGGCCCATACTGCAAATAACGATACACAGGTGCAAGATTATTTAGAAAAAGTACAAATTTCTTCGCGCAATTTGCTGGCTATTATCAATGATATTTTGGATTTTTCAAAGCTTGAAAATAATCAAATTGAACTTGAAAAAACTCCCTTTAGCTTTGTGGATTTACTTTTGGAAACGCAAGCTATTTTGCAGGTAGGTGCAGATTCTAAGGGATTAACCTTGCAATGTCAGGTAGATAAGAAGGTGTTTTCACTTCTTTATGGTGATGTGCTGCGTCTTTCGCAGGTGCTATTAAATTTAGCTAATAATGCTATTAAGTTTACCTCTATAGGCAGTGTACGTATTTATGTGGGCGTTACGGAAGAAACAAAAAATGAGCAAACTATAGAGATAAGGGTGCAAGATACAGGCATTGGTATTTCTAAAGAAAACATTCAAAAGCTTTTTACGGCATTTACACAGGCAGATGTGTCCACAACTCGCAATTATGGCGGCACAGGGCTTGGATTGACCATTGTACAGCATCTTGTACAACTTATGGGCGGTGAAGTTCGCCTTGAAAGCGTTCTTGGTGAAGGGACATCGTTTATTTGTTCCATTCCATTTATCAAAGCTTTTAAGCACGAAGAACAAGAGCCTCAGCAAGTCGAGAACCAAGATGTGGATATTTCTGGTGTACGTATTCTTTTGGTGGAAGATAATGAAATTAATACACTTATTGCCACAGAAGTGCTTGAGCAATATGGCTGTGTGGGCGATGCCGCAGGCGATGGTCTGATAGCTTTGCAAAAACTTGAAAAGAATACTTACGATTTGGTTTTGATGGATATTCAAATGCCACATATGGATGGACTTGAAGCCACACGGCGCATTCGGATGCAAGAGCAATATGATACTTTACCCATTGTGGCCATGTCGGCACATGCTTTGGTGCAAGACCGTGAAAAAAGCTTTAGTGTAGGCATGCAAGCTCATATTACTAAACCTTTTATTCCTCAAGAATTACAGCATAAGATATTTAAATTTACCCGCAAACCCTTTGTTATGAAAAAAACGCGATTAAGCGTTAAGTAGACATTTTACGAATCCATTATTAAAAAAGTAAGTATTTTAAGTAATATATTAAGGTGCTCGCATGAAAGATACAGTGCAACAAATTAGCAAAGAGAAAAAAACCACTGCTCTTTTTTTTAAGCTTTCCAGTGGTATGCTACGCGCTCCTGATATGGAGACATTTTTGCAAACTGCCTTGGTAGATATGGGCAATGCGCTTCATGTGCATAGGGTATATATCTTTTCTTTTGATGGTAAAATTTGGCAAAATACATATTCATGGGTAGATCCTCGCTTGCCCCCATTTACGGATTTACTAGAAGCTAGCACCAGTTTGCAAGATGCACTGTATGCGGATGGATTATTTATTTCGCTCACTGCGGGGATACCCTATGTTATTCGTTCCGTGGATAGATTTAAAGATCTCAAGGCGCGAGCCACCCTTAAGCAAGAAAGTATTGCCAGTCTTATTATCGTTCCTTTATTTTCAAATGGCAAACTCCTTGCTTTTTTTGGAATTGATCAATGTTTTGGCATTGAAGATGATGGTATTATTGAGGATTGGGCAGATAATACCTTGCGCACAATGATTACCCTTGGACATTTGCTCAATAATGCCATTCACTATTACTCTTCCTTGCAGATTCTGGAAAAAAAAGAGCAAGAAGCTCAAGAGCTTTTGGACATGCTCCCCTTCCCCATGTATATTTCTGACCCTGTAGCCAATACTGTACTTTTTCATAACAAAGCTTTCAGTGAGTATTTAAAGATACAAAAAAATATGGATACTACATGTTCTGAAAAAATTGTGGGATGTGAAATTTCCACAATTTTTTGTAATGCAGACCAAGCACAACTTTTACCAAGTGCTGAACCTGTTGTAAGAGATTTTAGGGATGAAGTAACTGGCATGGATTTTAAAGTGATAGATTCTTGCTTTCCTTGGGGAGATTTAGAAATTGCACGTTGCACCATAGCCATTGATATCACAGACTCTTTGCGCATACAACGCGAACGTGTACTTGATAAAGAATCCACCAAAGCAAAAAGTTTATTTCTAGCTAATATGAGCCATGAATTACGAACCCCCCTAAATGGTATTATAGGCATGACTCAACTAGCTTTAAAACATAATGAAAATAGTAATGTTCAAGGCTATTTAGAAAAAGCATACGAGTCATCGAAAAACTTACTTGAGGTTATTAATTCTATTTTAGATTTTTCAAAAATAGAAGCGGGTAAGCTGGAACTTGAGGAGCAACCTTTTAATCCGCATAAACTCTGCCTTTCGCCGCATGAAAATTTAGGCAAAGAAGCGCATAATAAGGGACTTGAGCTTAAATGCACAATTGATGAGGCTGTACCAAGCGTTCTTATGGGTGATGCCTTGCGCTTTTTGCAAATCATACAATGTTTAGTGAAAAATGCCATAAAGTTTACAGAAAAAGGCTATATCCACGTCTCTTTAGCTCTTTGTACTGAACAAGGTCATGAAAATCTTCCCCCCAATGTTAAACGGATACATTTGGATGTTGAGGATACAGGCATTGGTATGCCTAAGGAAGTGCTCGAAAACCTCTTTACGGAATTTATGCAAGTAGATTCCTCATCGACTCGTCGCTATGGCGGCACTGGCCTTGGTTTAACCATTGTTGAGGGCCTGCTTGTGCTTATGGGTGGACGTATTTCTGTAAAGAGCACTGTGGGGCAAGGCTCGACATTTACGTGCTGTATTCCTTTCCGTATCACAGAAGATGAAGTTTCTTTGGAAGATTATAGCCAAGAAGACATAAGCGGAACGCGCATTCTTTTGGCAGAAGATAATGAAATTAATGCTATTATTGCTCAAGAAGTACTTGCGCAAATGGGTTGTAGTGTAGACTGGGTACAAGACGGCTTTTTAGCTTTGCAAAAACTTGAAAGTAATAGCTATGATCTTGTGCTTATGGATGTGCATATGCCAAATATGGATGGTATTGAAGCAACTAAGCGTATTCGTAGTAAGCCATGCTTTGATACTCTTCCCATTGTAGCTCTTACAGCACATATTCTAAGTGAAGAAATTGATAAGTGCTATGCTGCTGGCATGCAAGACCATGCTCTTAAACCTATTTCTGTTAAAAACTTACATCAACGCATTGCAAGCCTTACGAAAAAGCCTTTTATGTATAAGCGCAATGAAGCAAGGAAGCATTAATTGATTTTCTTTTTTTGGGGAAAACTTTTTTTGAAAAAAAAGTTTTCCCCAAACCCCTTTCAAAA
>CAYJHU010000214.1:0-4438 GCA_964369655.1 uncultured Desulfovibrionaceae bacterium
GGGCTTTAATATTCTTTTGAGTGGAGCTCTTGACCGGGATTGAACCGGTGACCTCGTCCTTACCAAGGACGCACTCTACCGACTGAGCTACAAGAGCATCGCAACGAAATAGCTTTTAAGTTATATGATTGCTGACGTCAAGAAAAATTTGTCAAAAATTCATAAAAATCAAAAAAAATTTCTTTGCAAGGGAGGCAATACTGGTGTAATATACAATTCTAAATACAATTGTAACCGAAAAAGAGTATATAATGCTTAGAAATAGTTACTTTTGCAAGGCATGCTTGGTTAAGAATGTATAAGAGAGCCTCATTTTTTTGTATCACGCCAAAAATATTTTTTAGCGTGATTTTGTGCTTTTTTCTCGCCGCATGCGGTGTAAAAAGCATAGGGGATGACATGCAAACGTACCCATCCGCAGGAGCCGGCGGCAATGCTCACGATCCTGCCGACCTACGTTATCCATCCTTTGGTACAAAAAATGAAAAAAGATTATATAATTTTAACCACCCACGCAATATGCAGGCGCATCAACTCCACGTTGAGGAAAGTTTGCGCCAGCAATTTGTAAGAGCACGCGGTAGAGGCATGCTTGGCATTGATGCTGAGGAAAAAAACACTCTGGAATTTGTTACAGATACTAACGATCAATCAAGGCGACTGAGCCCCTTTTAGGTAGGACTATGGACTCATTAACTCATGCAGTGAGCGGCGCCCTCGTCGCTTTAGCCATTCCAAAACACGCGCGCCCAACGACACGGCTTTTTATTCCTCTTGCCATTGTGGCGGCTTTATTGCCCGATGCAGATATTTTTTTCATCAAAACTCCCATGGAATTTTTGCTTTTGCATCGAGGCATAAGCCATGCGCTCATTGCCGTGCCCTTTATGGCCCTGCTCTTGACATTGATTGGCTTCCCTCTTTGGGTGCGCTTTCGCAGGGCGCACTCTCATATTGAAAACGGGCAAATAGTTCGTGCCATATGGCCTTTCTGGAAGGTTTTTTTATTTTTTTGCGGCATTTTACTTTTGCACTTGTGGCTAGACTGCGTAACCACCTTTGGTACAATGATTTTTTTGCCATTTTCAGAATACAGGGTACGTTTAAATGGTCTTTTCATAATCGACCTTGTCTTGACAATACCTTTAATATTAGCAGCTTGGAATGGCGGAAGAAAACACAAATATGCCGTACTTGGCCTTATTTGGATTTTAGTATATCCTGCATCCTGCGTGGCTTTGCGCTATGTGCACGAAGCAGAAGTTTCTGCTCAGCTCAAAACGCCAAGCTCAGTCGCACAGCTAGGCAATGTTCAGCAACTAAGCGTCTTGCCAGATGTTTTTTCGCCTTTTTATTGGCGAGTTGTTTATCAAACGGACAAGCCCTACAAGCAAAGTCTTGCAGATGAATACACTTGGCCGCAAGGCAAAAGTCGCATGGGCTTTGCCTTTAAGGACAGCCCAAATACAGTATATCAACAGGGGCTTTCCATTGTGGGCACGCCGCGCACTCCGCTCCTGCAATTTCCAGCGCTTCACCCTACGCTTGCTCAAAGTCTAAAAGAAAAAAGTCGGCGAGCGCGGGCTTTTGAAGCTTTTTCACTCATGCCCATTCAAGAATGCATTGCGGGTAAAGCTCAGGGCGAAGAAAGTTTTGGCATTTATGACTTACGCTTTGGGTCAATGTTTATGACCATTTATGATTTTTTGCTGGAAAAAAACAATGGACGACCCACCTTCTTAATGGAAGCAAGGCGTCATAAAGGCGAATTGGCACAGGTTCGGCTTATTTTTTCAAGCAGTGATTTGGACAGTGGCTGGCAAAATGTAAGCCCGCCCCAAAGAGTGACTTGGTGGCAATGGATGCTAGGCATAGGTTACTAATCAAAACATTATCAACGGTGCTCACAAAAACACCGCAAAGGAATAACTCATGGGTAAAGACTTTTCACATATAGCCAATGATGGCAGCATTAGCATGGTGGATGTACGCTACAAGGCCATCAGCCAAAGGGTGGCCATCGTGCGCGGTTTTGTGCATCTTGCGCCAACGACGCTGGAACTTTTACAACAAAAAGCCCTGCCCAAGGGCGATGTGCTCACCACTGCCAAAGTAGCCGGCATTTTAGCCGCCAAGCGCACCGCAGAACTTATCCCTTTATGCCATCCGCTTTCGCTCTCCTTTGTGGATATTCGCTTTGTGGTACGTGTGGAAGGAACAATTGTGGGCATTGAGCTTGAGTGCGAAGCACGCACTGTGGGCCCCACCGGCGTTGAAATGGAAGCCCTTGTGGGGGCGCAGGTGGCAGCGGCGACTATTTATGATATGTGCAAGGCAGCCCAAAAAGACATCATCATTGATTCTATGCATTTAGTTTACAAAAGTGGAGGAAAGAGCGGTGAATATTCTGCCCTTGACTTCCACAAAGAAGCATATGCATTTGACGGTGACGATAATGAGGGATAGCACATGCTAGCGCCTGTTATAGATCCCATCGCCTTTAGTATTGGGGATGTACACCTTCGCTGGTACGGCATTATGTATTTGCTGGCTTTTTTGTGTGCATGGTTACTCGGGCGCTATCGCGCTTCGCTCTCTGTCAATGACTGGACCAAGGAGCAATTTGATGATGTGCTCACCCTCGGCATGTTTGGCGTTATTTTGGGCGGGCGCATTGGCTATGTACTTTTTTATGACTTATCAAGTTTTATGGCCGATCCCCTCGAAATTTTTCGGGTGTGGCATGGCGGCATGTCCTTTCATGGAGGCTTATTAGGCGTACTTATTTCCATGTGGTATGCAGCCAGAAAAATGGGGAGAAGCATCTGGGAAGTGTCCGACTTTGTGGCGCCCTTGGTGGCTCCTGGCTTATTCTTTGGGCGTATTGGCAATTTTATCAATGGCGAGCTTTGGGGCAATGTGACCACAGTGCCTTGGGGCATGGTCTTTCACGGCGGCGGCGATTTACCGCGCCATCCCTCACAGCTTTACGAAGCTTTCCTTGAGGGGCTGGTGCTCTTTGTGCTGGTATGGGTATTTTCCACAAAAAAACGCCCCCTTGGCGCCGTGACCGGACTCTTTGCCATGGGCTACGGCCTAGCGCGCTTTGGTGTAGAATTTGTCCGCATGCCCGACGCACACATTGGCTATATGGCCTTTAATTGGCTGACCATGGGGCAAATTTTGTCCTTGCCTCTGATTATCATCGGGGGCTGGCTCTTTGTGCGTAATGGCATACAGGCCGTGAATAAGGATTAATTGCCGCTGATTTTTTTACGGCATTTAACCACAAAAATCTTTAATTGCAGGGCATTAAAAAAACAAAAACAGAGCGCTGCTTACAAATGTAAGAATCTATGCACTTTATTATATTGACATTGAAAGCATATCGTGTGTATGTAGCCACTTACACACAAAGCACATGGAGGTTGTATGGCTAAAGAAGGTGCCATTGAAGTGGATGGAGTGGTGCAAGAAGCCCTGCCCAATGCCATGTTTAAAGTTGAGTTAGAAAATGGGCATGTAGTTTTAGCCCATATTTCCGGTAAGATGCGTAAATTTTATATCCGTATTCTTCCCGGCGACAAGGTTAAAGTGGAGCTATCCCCTTATGACTTGACGCGCGGGCGCATTACCTATCGTATGAAATAAAATTTTATCTTTTCCTTTTTAGACAGGAAGAGAAAAGCCAAGGCGAGTTGCCTTGGCTTTTTTTTGGCATAGCAAACTACCTCAAAACAGCAAGCTGTGTCGTACAAGATGTACAAAAGCGTTTATGCTTCTAGGGACCCTGCATAATGAATTATGCAGAGGTCTCGATGTACAAATTGCAGTATCAATCGCATTGACATATTTTTGTCCTTAATGCACTATTTTCCATACATTATAAAATCATAATTAATACAAGGAACAGCAAATGCAAAGTAAAAACGCCATGGGCAACCTCATCAATCGTTACAAGGCCGTATTAAAAAAATGCACTCTCTTAAACACTTTGGGAGCACTAGCCCTAACCTCGGGCTTATTATTTTCTCCCCTGCTTGCGGGTTCTGCCGAGGCGGTGGCGGTCAACCCAAGCGGGACAACGGTTAATAGTATGGACGCTACTTTAGGTGGCTTAAACGACCCAACCCTCAGGAACGAGGGCACAATCTCCGATGGTGTGTATTATAATACTCTGGGTGTTAATATCTGGGCTGGCATGTTCGGTTACGATATTGGTAATGAAAGCTACCATTTCACCAACCTTGGTAACATCACTATAAATCAAGGTGCTAGTGATTATGTTTACGGCATGTTTGCTTCTGGCAACGGCAACCACTTTCTCAGCAATACCGGAAATATCACTGTCTCTGGTGTTAATTTTGTTTACGGCATGTTTGCTGATGGCACCAGCAACCTCTTTCTCAGCAATACCGGAAATATCACTGTCTCTGGT
>CAYJHU010000215.1:0-4423 GCA_964369655.1 uncultured Desulfovibrionaceae bacterium
AAAATCGCCTGCATACTATCAAAGCCGTAATGGTAGCTACTCTTGCTTGATTGAAAAAGCACCGCTTGCTGCGTCAGGCTTGCTTTTTGCTACGGTCACGTATGTTTTGATACGCTCCCTTCGCAAAAAGCTTCGCCTTCCTTGCATTCGTCACTTTTTGAATCAAGCAAGCTTATTGAAGTGATGATTTTATAAAATGGTGATACAATATAGATAAAAAACTGCGCCATTTTTCAACTTGTTGAAAAATGGCGAATTAGGGTTTCCAAAGGGGATTATCCCCCCGTTTCTGTGTAGTCGGTGGGTTTGGGAGGCAGAGCCCCCCAAAAAAATAACTCTCAACAGGTAATAACATATGTCAACATTAGTCATAAAATACGGCGGACACGCCATGGATAATGAGGAATTGCGCGCCCCTTTTGCCAAAAGCATTGTTAAGCTTGTGGCAACGGGCATGCGTGTGGTGCTTGTGCATGGAGGCGGGCCGCACATCAGTTCGCTTTTGTCGCGCCTTAATATTGAAAGTCATTTTGTTGATGGCTTGCGCGTGACCGATTCCGCCAGCATGGAAGCGGTGGAAATGGCGCTGTGCGGACAGGTCAATAAGGCCGTAGTTTCTCTTTTGCAAAGCGCTGGCGGTAAGGCCGTTGGCATTTGCGGTAAAGATGGCGGGCTTTTTACGGCTAAGGTATTACGTGATGAGCTGGGGCTTGTGGGTGATACGCCAAAGGTCAATGATGCTGTGGTGGAATGCTTACTTGCCGGAGGCTTTACGCCTGTGGTGGCACCTGTCGCCGCCAATGTGGACGATATGGGCGGCGCCGGCCTAAACATCAATGCCGATACAGCCGCCGGTGCTTTGGCAGGAGCCCTGCAAGCTGATTATTTTGTGCTTGTTTCCGATGTGCCGGGCGTGCTGAATGAAGAGAAGGAACTCTTGCCACGCCTTGATATGGCAAGCATTGCCAGCCTTAAAGAAAGCGGCGTCATCTATGGCGGAATGCTGCCCAAGGTGGACTCATGCCTTTTTGCTTTGCAAGCAGGATGCAAGCGCGCCTTGATTTTGGACGGCAGGCAAAAATCTTCGCTAGAGCGTTATTTGCTACAAGATGAAGCCCTTGGCACAGTGATTTGTAATGATCAATAAGAGCATTATGCGGCGTTTTGCGTTTTGTTTGTTTTGTGTAGGCTTCATACTCTGCAGTATGCCAAAGCTTTTGCAGGCGGCAGAGGGTGCTTTTTCGCCCGGTTTTAAGACGGTCGGTTTTTTGAATACGGCGCGCTCTATTCGCTTAGATGTCAATGTCTGGTACCCAACGCACAGCAAGCCAAGGAGCGCCAGATATGGTGAATGGACGCTGAATGTGGTACGTTTTGGACGTGCGGCTGAGGGGCGTTTTCCTTTAATTATTCTTTCGCATGATTCTGCGGCTACGCGCTTTTCTTACTATAATACAGCGGCAAAGCTAGCTCAAGCCGGTTTTGTGGTCATTGCTCCCAACCATAAGCACGATAATTTACAGCGCATGTCGCATCTTTTTACCTTTAAGCAATTGGAAGAAAGATTGCAAGATGTTGAAGATATTCTGTATATGGCGGAAAGGCACGCCGATGTGCGAAATATGATTGATATGCAACGCGTGGGCTTTTTAGGCTTTGGTACAGGTGCTACGGTAGGGCTCATGCTTGGCGATGCCAGGCTTGATGCTAAAGGCTGGGATGACTATTGTGCGCATGTGCCGCAATCAGCCGCATATTGTAATGCTTGGGCCAAGGGGCATATCCAAAAAATGCTTGGTGGTCTCCCTCCCTTAGGCAAAAGTCATGCAGATAAGCGCATTAGTGCGCTTGCGGCAGTAGCGCCAAAGTATGATATGTTTTTTACCCAACAAGCTTTGCAAACCGTGCAAATACCAACTTTGTTGGTAGAAACTCAAAAAGAGCTTGGCAAAAAAGCATGGGATAATCATACTTTTACGGAATTTTTTCCGCCGCAAACTGCCTATCACTTGCTAGAAAATATTGAATCGCGCGATGTCATGGCCGCCTGCCCGCCAGAGCTAAAAAAAGACTTACCCGACCTTTGCGGCACTGCCACCCCCGAGGTACGCGCCGCCAGTCATGAAGTGTTTGCTAGGCATATTTTACACTTTTTTCTTGAGCAGTTGGGTAGAACTTAAGAGTTTTTTATTCCTCCGGAGGGAAGGGGCGCTGCCCCTTCACCCCGCCAAAGGGGATTATCCCCTTTGGAAACCCTTATGCGTCAAATTTCAACAAGTTGAAATTTGACGGTGAATAATCTTATAGTCGAGAAAATAGTGTAACTCCATCCCGAAAATCCCCCTTGCACCGCAATGTTTTTAAAACAACAAGATGTTGTCGCAATTGGTTTTTTTTGAGGGGAGGGGGCTGGGGAGGGAAACTTATTTCCCTAAAAAAAGTTCCCCTCCCCATAAAATCATAATTAATCAGCCTTTCTAAAACAATAAGGTCAATCATATGTCAAAATCGGTTAAAAATTCAGAGCCTTGTGCTGAATGTCAAGCAGAGAATACTCAAAATGCTTGCAAGTGTGACCCAATGGATAATTTGCGTGGGCGCTCGCGTATTGAGCGCATTGTAGATTTTATTAACGAAGCCGGAATGCTTCGCCATACACCGCGCACAGGTTATCAATTTTTAGGCACAGGGCGCGAAAACGTAGCCGAGCATTCGCATAGGGTGTGTATTATTGGCTATGCGCTGGCAAAAATGGCCGGCGCCGACAAAGCCCAAACTGTTTTTATGTGTCTTTTTCACGACTTGGCCGAAGCCCGCACCGGTGACTTTAACTACGTGAATAAAATTTATAATACTTCAAAGCCACGCCTTGCCATGCAACATGCCACCGAAGGTACCGGCCTAGAAGAAGACGTGCTGGCCTATTGGGATGAGCTGGAAGAAAATGCAACTTTGGAAGCTCGCCTCGCCCACGATGCCGACCAGTTAGACTTGCTCTTCAACCTCAAGCACGAAAGCGAAAAAGGCAATGCCTTCGCCCTGCAATGGATGGAAAGCACAGTCAAACGCATCCGCACCAAAGAAGGACAAGAAGTGTGCGAAGCCGTACTCACCACGCCCAGCCACGCGTGGTGGTTTAATGGGCCGAATAGGTCTTGGTGGGAAAAAGCCAAATAATAAAGCGCCACAAAGGGGCAAACTGCGGCGTCAATAGTAAGTTTTTTTTCGAGTTACGTATGTTTTCTGGATACGCGCCTCTCAAAAAAACTTTCATTTCCTTGCATTTTACCCCTTTGTGGCGCTTTATTAGACTTGTAGGGTAAAGGGGCAAACTGCGGCGTCAATAGTAAGTTTTTTTTCGAGTTACGTATGTTTTCTGTATACGCGCCTCTCAAGTTGTCTGTCTTGACCATATCAATTTTCTATTATAATACTTTTAATATACATATTTAAAAATGGAGTATTCACCATGAAAAAACACCTTGCGTTCATTTGTTTGTGTTTAACTTTCTTTGCATCTACCCCTACTGCCTCTGCTGAGATTGCGCAGGTGCGCTTGCCTAGTAGTAGGTTTTATGATAGCATATATGCTTTGGAAGCTGTTCTTGTGTCGGAACAAGAGGAAATAGATACAGTCACTGCTGTGTGGACTGCAACCCCATTTGTAGACGTAAATCTTGTTGAGGTCGGCGTCAATAAATTTGTTAGTTTTGAAGTTGCCAGTGGTAACATTTCTGGTTTAGCCGCGAACAGTCATGCAAGCATGTTCAACTGTCAAGAAGATATAATGGGAAGAGCTTCTAGCCAACAGCAAGATATAGTTATAACTGGCACGCTAAAGAATCCCAACATCAACATAGGCGACGTCCTCGGCATAGACCCTGCCCCCGCCCCCGACAAACCCCTCACACCTCAAGAGGCCGCCAATGCTGCCGCCAATGCTGTGTATAATAATGCCTCCAAGTACGAAGATGCCTTGAATGATGTCGCTTTGAAGGCATATAATGAAGCTTTAGAAGCGAATAAGACGAAGGCTGAGGCAGAAAAAGCCGCGAAAGCAGCAGTTGAGTACTATCTTTCTGAGACAGCGGTACAAGCAGCTATAGCAGCGTACTATAAAGCCGGTGGCTACGTCCCCGACTTAATGTTCGACAAAGATGGCAACTTAGAAGGACAATTCGCTCACAACATCGCCGTCAATTCAAGAACTATCATTATCAGCTACAACGACGACGGCGGCCAACTCCAGCTTCAAATCTACGATGAAAACGGCGACGGCAGTGGTAATGACATCAATACAGTCTCAGCCACCGCCACCGCCGTCGCCACCGCCGTCAACTATGCTAAAAACGGTGGAAAACTCACCGCTGGTGATGGAAACTCCGACCCCGGCAATGCAAACCCCGGCAATGCAAACCCCGGC
>CAYJHU010000216.1:0-4397 GCA_964369655.1 uncultured Desulfovibrionaceae bacterium
TGCGAGCCTTTAGCCGCATAGGCATAAAGTGCATGCAAAGTATCATGCCCATTCAAGGTAATAGAGCCATCGCTACTGAGTGAATGCGATCCATCTTGCGTAGTAAAGGCATGAATCCCGTAAATTTGACTGTTACCGCTAACGCTTATATCGCCATAATTATTAAGATTATGTGAACCATGTCCGGCGTAGGCATACATAGCGTAAGCAACATCGCCAGTGTTCTTACTCATGTCAATAATGCCGCCATTAGCAAAAGAATAATCTGTAATACTTGCGGGAGTTATGGGAGAATAGCCATACATGCCGGCACGGCGCACTATCGGATAAAAGCCTTCTGAGTCAGTATAATTATCACCGCCCAAGATGGTGCCGTAATTTTCAAGGATGCGGCTTTGCAGGTCATTGGCGCTCATACTGCTGACGCTGGCGCCTGCGGGGTTGGGATTTGTCGTGGCGGGGCTTAGGGCCATAGCCATGTGTGCTGTAAAATTTAAAAAGATTAGACAGCTTATGCAAAGAAGAAGCAAAAGTCGTACTGATAGTAGCTGGCTATTGAACATTCTCCCCCCAAAAAAAAGCATAGCTAACAGTAAATATGTTAACTATGCTTTTTATTTTTGTCTAGTTGGGCAACTTTATGCTTCGAAATTCCCCTCTTCGCGCTGATGGATAAGGGTCAAGGCGCGTCTTGCAAGGTGGGTGACCTCAGGCTTTGAAATCTGATCGTCAGCGCCCACAGCTTCGCCCTTATGACGCAACTTATCAGTGATAAGTGAGGAGAAAAGGAGCACTGGCAAGCATTTTAAGATGGGGTCTTCTTTGATTTGCTTGGTGAGGTTGTGTCCGTCCATCATGGGCATTTCAATGTCAGAAACTACCACTTGCACATAGTCTGTGATGGGTCTGCCTTCATCTTCTGCAAGCTTTTTAAAGCCGCGCAAGCGATCCCATGCTTCTGCACCATGATTACATACGGTGACATCAAAGTTTGCTTTTTCAAGCAAGTCTCTGAGCATTTCGCGAATAAGGGCAGAGTCATCGGCAACCAAGGCACGGCGACGTTCGCTCAAGTCCCACTCATCGCCAATTTCGCTTAAGAAAAGACCAAGGGCAGGGTTAAGGCTGGCGACGATTTTTTCTAAATCCAGCAAAAAGACAATGCGTCCTTCGAGGCGAACCACGCCGATAACGGTGTTTTCTGATATTTTAGAAACATAGGGGCTAGGCGCCTCTACCTCTTCCCAAGAAATACGGTGGATGCGATTAACACCGGAAACCATAAAGGCCGTCGTTACGCTGTTAAATTCGGTAACAATGGTTTTAGGCTCTTCCTGATGTTCAACGTGCTCTTTCCCAAGCCACATGGCAAGGTCTACCAGTGGGATAATCTGCGAGCGTAAATTGAATGCGCCAAGTACGCAAGGATGCTGGACTTCGGGCAGTTCCGTAACCTTGGGCATGCGAATAATTTCTAAGACCTTGGCCACGTTGACGCCGTAATACCCTCTGTAGCCATCATTTAAGGCTTCGCCGTCCTCCGCAAAGTTTTTTTCATCTACAAAAAATTCAACTATTTCTAATTCGTTGGTGCCGGCTTCGAGAAGAATATTGGTTTGTGCCATACGCTCTCCCTTATGACTAAAGAGATATTTATTGTTGTTAAATATGTTCTGCTGTCATGTTAAATTTCTTCCAAAAAAAATTGGACAGCATCAATAAGTCTTTTCGGCGTAGATGCGCCACCCGTTAGGCCTATTTGTGAAAAAAGTGAAAATTTTTCTTTTTTTAATTCTTCGACAGTCTCTACATGCCATGTGGGAACCCCTTCAGCCGCCGCCACATCGGCTAAACGACAGGTGTTTCCGCTTTGTTTTCCGCCTACAACCACCACTGCATCTACAGTGCGAGCTATACGCTTTATATCTTCTTGACGTTGATGGGTTGCATGACAAATGGTTGACAGCACCGGAATGTCATCCAGTTGCTTACGCAAAAAATCTTCAATTTCACAAAAAATCTTACCATCTTGCGTTGTCTGTGACGCTAACACATAAGCCTTATGGGGAGCAAGTGCAAAAGTTTGTAATTTCTCCATGGAATCAAAAACATAGGCTTCATGGCTTGCATAGGACACAAGTCCTTGCACCTCGGGATGGTTTTCTTCCCCAAAAAGCAATAAAGTGCGCCCATCCTTGGTGGCCTCAGCAATGGCTAGCTGAGCCTTTTTCACCTTGGGGCAGGTGGCGTCTATGATTTCTGCCGCCCTTTGTGTAAGCAGTGCCTCTTCTTCCTTAGTGATGCCATGGGCGCGCACAACTATATGGTCATGGCTTAAGACTTCACAGGCATTTTTGAGGCAATGCACGCCTTTTTCTTTGTAGTCATCAAGCACTTGAGGGTTGTGGATGATGGGGCCAAGGGTGCAAATTCGTCCGCAATCAGCCTCTGAAATATTTTGTAAGGTAGTATCAAGCTTGTGCAAAGCAAGGGAAACACCCATGCAAAAGCCCGCCGTCTTGGCTCTAATAACTTTCATTATTCTTCACTCGTCTGTTTTGATGCGCCATAGGCAAAAAATTCTGTGAGCAACACATCAAGGTCAGCAAAGCTTGCGCACTTTGACATTTCTTGACGTAGACGCTTCACCCCCGGAAAGTGATGCACATAGCGCGGCACGAAGGTGCGCATTTTTAAGAGAGCCACACGCTCAGTGCTGTACATTTGTGCTAGCTCCATATGCCGCCTTATGAGCGCCATTAATCTTTGTGGGCAAGGTTTTTTTTCGGTTTTGCCTTGTAATAATTCCTGATGCTCAAGAAAAATAGCCGGATTTTGCATGGCGCCGCGCGCATACATGACAGTATCAACGCCTGTTTGCTGTATACAGCGCACCCCATCGGCGGCGGTAAATAAATCACCGCTGGCAATGAGCGGAATGGAGAGCATGGATTTTAATTTTGCCAAATATTCCCAATCTGCCTCACCTCTAAAACCTTGCTTGGCTGTGCGCGGATGCAAGGTAAGCCAGCCTGCGCCAAGGTCTTGTAAGCTTAGGGCAAGCTCTTGCCAAACATGCATGTCTTCAGTCCAGCCAAGGCGCATCTTAAAACCCATATTATTTTTGCCAACACTTTCTATCATGCATTTAGCCACGGCTAAGGCATTGTCAATATCTTTAAGCATGGCAGAACCTGCGCCGGTGCGATTGACCTTGGGCACAGAGCAACCCATATTAAGGTCAAAATAGCAAAAACCCTGCGCCAAAAGCTCTTCCAAGGCTTTTTGCATAAAGGGCACTTCATTGCCAAAAAGCTGTACTACCAAGGGGTGCTTAGCACTGTCTACCTCGGTGGTATTCAATAAGTCTTGAGTGCCATTGCTTTTATATACCAGTCCCTTGGCGCTTACCATTTCGGTGCAGGCCACATGCGCGCCAAAGTCTCGACACAATAAGCGAAAGGGTAAATCCGAATAGCCGGCCAGCGGCGCAAGCCATGGCTCGTGGGCTTTAATTTGTAAAGGGGGCGAAATATTATTCACAAAAATCCTGATTAAACATCTTTATAGGCTTGTAATACACTAAAGTAGACGCCTTTTTTAGTAAAATGTATGGCCAGCTCGCCATATTTATCCTCATAAATTTTAATGCCTAAGGAGCGCAAAAAGACATGCACCGGACGCCCCAAGAGGCAAGGCAAAAGCTCAGCACTAATGCCGGCCTTTTGTGTGCATAGATCTCTAAAATTTAAGTCATAGCGCACACAGTCCAAAATCTTTTTTTCTGCAATTTGCACTATTTCGGCCTTATCCATCAGCTCCATATCCCATTCATTGCGCAAAAAAGCCGTTTGTGCAAATTCCACCAAGGGCGGTAAAGCGCACTCTTCCTCATGGGCGCGGGCCAATTCTGTCCAGCCCTCGGTGGACATATATTCATTGTTTACATGGTCTTGCAAGCGCATGAGGGCATCTTCCTGCAAAATCAAGGCATCAAAAATATCTTCACGCTTGAGCCTGTCTTCGATGTACATATGCTCCAGCTGATGTGTGTCCATACAAAAAAGCGCCGCACATTGTGCCGGACGCAAAGGGTGCAAGCCGCAACCTTGTGCTGTGTGCAAAACGCAATGCCACGGGTGCTTGGAGGAATTTCTTCCTGCAATTTTAATGACTTCATCCTCAAGGGGGAGAAGCTGATCGCGCACAGGGTCGTGGATAAGCTCACCTTTGCGCAAAGTTAAAAGCTCACCATAGCCAAGCTTACCATGCGCAAGGAGGTGTAAATCCTCAGCGTGCAGCAGTGGGCCTCCTTTGAGGCAGCATTTTCCGCAGCGTTTGCAGTGTGTTTCTTGCATGCCTGAAGCTTAATGGAATATGCCCATGCTCGTCAAATA
>CAYJHU010000217.1:0-4371 GCA_964369655.1 uncultured Desulfovibrionaceae bacterium
CCAGTGCTGGTTTCTTTAAATTTAGCATTCATTTCTCGCCCTGTTTCGTCCATAGCGCGAATGACAGCATCAAGCGTCACCATATGATGCACGCCTTGTTCACAGTGAGCAAGTAAGCAAGCATTATAAGCCTTAATGGCGCCCACGGCATTGCGTTCAATACAGGGAATTTGCACATAACCGCCCACAGGATCGCAGGTGAGCCCGAGGTGATGCTCAAAGGCAATTTCCGCTGCATTTTCAACCATATATATTGGATATCCGCGAGTGTGCGCCAGCATGGCGGCAGCCATGGCCGAGGCCACACCAACTTCACCCTGACAGCCAACTTCCGCCCCTGCAATGCCTGCATTGTGTTTGGCAAGATAGCCAATGGCAGCTGAAGCAAGTAGTCCTTCGCGTATGGCGCGCTCGCCTATATTAAGGTCATAGCGCATGGCGTAAAGTATGGCAGGCATAACGCCGGCAGATCCGCACGTGGGCGCAGTAACTATGACTCCACCGGCGGCATTTTCTTCAGCCACGGCAAAGGCATAGGCATTAATACGCCCCATGAACCTATCCACCGCATGAGGCATACTTGTAGCTTTTCTGTATAAAATTTGCGCCTTACGATGCACTCCCAAGGTACCGGGCAAGGGGCCTTCATTGTTGAGGCCGCGTGTAACGGATGAATACATAACCTCTATGATTTCATCTAATTTTTCAAATATTTGCGGTCGCGTCAGACCGGTGATTGCACTTTCATTCTCTAAAATCAACTCATGCAAGGTCAATCCCGTTTTTTCCAGCTGCATGCGCAGTTGTGACATGGAATTATATGGATACACAGGGGCGCCATGGCTTGGCTCCTCCCAGCCTTTCCACTGTATAAAACCACCGCCCACCGAATAATACTCTTGCTCAAGAAGCACACCACCTTCCGCATCTTGCAAACTAAAAATAAGCGTATTGCTGAAAGGTTTATCATGGCTCACGGGACCATCTTTGATGTAGTCAAGGCCGGTGAGCACTTCTATATTGGCATCACTGCCCAAGAAAACCACAAGTTTTTTATCGTGAACTGCGCGCTCAAGCACTTGCGCAGGACAAGTGGCCGGCTCATGCCCAAGCAAACCGGCAATGATGGCAGGCTTAGTGCCGTGACCAAGGCCGGTGGCACTTAAAGAGCCAAGCAATAAAACATTGATACTATAAGCCTTTTGTAAAATGCTAGCCTCAAGCTCTTGGCATAAACATTCAAAATGCTTTGCCGCCTTCATGGGCCCCATGGTATGTGAGGACGAAGGCCCAGGCCCCATTTTAAAGAAGTTAAAAAGGGAAGTCTCAATGGGAGGCTTATGATGAGCCGCTGGGATGTGTAATTCTCTTAATGCCATGATGTACCTTTTAAATTAATACAGGACTTTTCTTAATAAAATATCCATTAGATGCCGTTTAGTTACGACAAGCACCTACAAGCTTGCAGGACGCGAGCTAGCCGACGCTTGCGATAGCTTATGTCGCATAGAACATGCGACCAAGCGTTTTTTAGGCAGCCCTTTTACAAGAACTGCTTAAGCAGGCTGTTCAAAAAGGGTGAAATACAAGGAAAAACAAAAAAGCAGGCCACGCCGTGTATACAGACATACATAAGTGGTCTGCTTTTTTGTTTTGACGCAGTAGGTTACCCTTTTTCAACAGCTTGCTTAGGCCCAAATGTCCCCGCAGGTGTACCCATTAGGCCATGGATCTTCAGAATCAAGCACATAAGTATTATAACCGGTCACATAAGCCCTACCACTAATAGTAGGCACAACCGCATCAAAGTTGCCAACTTTCACCTTTTCGATGAGCTCACCGGTAAATACATTGCCAAGAATACTGGCATGGCGGAACTTTTGCCCCAGCGCCAACTGTCCTTTGGCATGCATAATAGCCATGCGAGCGCAGGTTCCTGTGCCGCAGGGGCTACGATCAATGGCGCCGGTCCATGTAGCGGGATTATTCCAATCAAGATCACCGGATGGCATGGTAACTACGTTTTTTCCATCCGTATCCGGCTCAACAGCAGGGCCGCAAATTTGAGAAATGGTGATGCCAACGCCGGGATAATGCGGATGCGCAACGGGTAATTGCTCATGGGCAGCGTGACGAATCATGGCGCTAAGCTTAGCAAGTTCCGCCCCCTGCTCTGGGCAAATGCGCAGACCATCAAATTGGCGCACGTCGGCTATGGCATAATACATACCGCCCCAAGCAACGTCTACGGTAACTTTACCAAGATGTGGCACATCAATGACTGCGTCTAAATGTTCAACAAAAGCCGGTACGTTTTTGAATGTAATGGACTTTACCTTTCCATTTTCACAATGGGCTTTAATGCCGATTAGACCGGCGGGAGATTCCAAAATCGTTTCTGTATAGGGCTCTTGCATGGGCAACATGCCGGAAGTGAGCAAGGCTGTGGCTACACAAATGGTATTACTACCGGACATAAGCGGATATTCTACTTGCTCCATAATGATATAACCCGCAGAAGCGCGAGGGTCTTTGGCTGGTACCACAAGGTTGCAACACATGGAGGGATAGCCGCGCGGCTCACGCAATAAAAGTAAACGTATTTGATCATCATGATCGCGCAAATATTCCATCTGCTCAAAGACGCTGTTGCCGGGAACTGTAGGCACACCGCCTGTAATTACACGGCCAGGAATACCGCAATGTAAATCGATGGCTTGTAACGTTCTTTTGTAAGACATAATTTCTCCTTGTATAAAAATAGATGCTTTAGCAAAGCAGGTAAAAGTTTATTGCGCGCTGGCTATATATCCACACTCACTCCAAGTTTTTTTTCTAAAGCTTTGGCATATAAGGCATGGGCAAGGCTTAGATCAAATAAGGCCATCCCCACGGATTTAAAGAAGGTTGTGCCACCTTTGACTTTTTCTGTGTCCGTAGCACGCAAAATATAATCGCCAAAGGAGAGAATAGCACTCTCATCAAGCAGCCCATGCTCTAAGGGGTAAGCAAGGTCGCCTGTTTCTTCCTTGCCAAGCTCCACATCCACAAAAATAGAATCCGCCACTGAAAACAATGCATCGGGATATTCGCGCATATGCGGTTTATAGGAGCCAATACCTATATAATGTTTACCTTTTAACAAACTAGCATCATTAGGCAATACAGGATCTAAAGAGGTGGTAGTGGTAATGATTAACTGACTGCGCTCAAGCAGTTCAGTCGTGTCGGCACAAATTGTTATTTTTGTATCTGCGCCAAAAAGCGGAGCAATGCGTTCTTTTAAAGCTTCCGCACTGCTTTTATAACTATCAAAAAGATAAACTTCCTTGAAAGTTCGCACCTTAGAAGCATATAAAAGCTGATAATAGCCTTGCACGCCTGTGCCCACAAGCCCTACAGAAGAGGTATCTTCCGGCGTTGTAAATTGCGTTCCCAGTCCGCCAACGGCGCCGGTGCGTAAAGCGGTGAGAGTTTTTCCATCAAGAATGCAAAGCGGGCGGCCTGTGTCAAAATCATTAAGCACCATAAGCCCATAGAGGGTGGGCAAGCCGCGACTGATATTTTCGGGGAAAAGGGTAAGATACTTGGTTCCAAGCCAATTATTCGCCGCACTTGGCATAAATAAAAGATTTTTTTTGCCAAGGTCCACATGCATTCTGTCCGGCATGAAATAATCTTTTGATTCATAAATTTCAAAAGCCTTAACGACGCTTTGCATAACCTCTTCGGCGGATAAAACTTTGAGCATTTCAGCTTCATTGAGAATAAGCATATTTTCTCCTGCTCATGTTACAGAAAAATAAAGTTAATTCTTTTAAGACACTTAAAAAAGCACATATCTACGCTTACAACATTGCCTAAAAGTGCATAATTTTTTATAAAGCCTTTGGATGTTGCTTCAGACATGAAAAATTTATTCCTTCAAAGATTTAGCATGCAGTCAGGTAAAATACAAATGTTCATTTATCCTTGACAAGCCCATGACTTTTGAGTAAAGAGTGCCTTCCTTGCTCGTGCGTTTCTAAATTTTTGCACGGGCCAACATGACCGAAAGGAGTGTCAACATGAGAAAGTACGAAACTTTGCTCTTGCTCTCACCAGAGTTTGCAGCAGAAAGTCGTGAGAACATTATCTCTACCTTAAGCGCCATTATTGAGCGCGAAGCAGGGAAAATGCTCTTAGTGGACGCTTGGGGTATGCGCGATTTAGCTTATCCTGTGCAAAAGCATATGCGTGGTTATTATGTGCGTCTTGAATACGGCGCCCCCTCAGCCTGCATTGCTGAACTTGAGCGTAATATTCGCATCACCGATGGCATTTACAAATTTGTCACCGTAAAATTGGCCGATGAAGTGGCTGAGGAGGTAG
>CAYJHU010000218.1:0-4367 GCA_964369655.1 uncultured Desulfovibrionaceae bacterium
AAACGGTAAAAATTATGAAAATTGCAGTAGCCGGAAAAGGTGGCGTAGGCAAGACGACAATAGTTGCTTTATTGGCAGATTATCTTGCCGCCAAAGGCGAAGCGGTGTGGCTCGTTGATGCCGATACGGCGCAGTGCTTAGGCCAAGCGTCTGGCCTTAGCTATGAGCAAATTCCAGAATCACTTATGGCCCGTGAAGCCTTACTTTCAGAACGAATTTACCCAGCTCAATCCGGTATGATGGATTTGAATCCAAATGTTAGCGATTTACCCCAAAGTTTGTCTGTATCCCTCCCCACAAAGCACCTCAAAGACGCTGCAGAAAAGCGTCTCCTCGTAATGGGCGGCGTGCAAGCCGGAGCGGGCTGCGCTTGTGCGGGCAATGCCTTACTAAAAGCGCTGTTAGCGCATTTAGTGCTTGAGCGAAAGGAATGGGTCTTGGTTGACATGGAAGCCGGCGTGGAGCACCTAGGGCGCGGTACTGTGGCCCATGTTGACTGCTTGCTGGTTATTTCAGAGCCAAGCATGCGTGCACTAGAAACAGCCGCACAAGTGGGAAGCATGGCCAAGGAACTTGGGCTAAACAAGCAAATTCTCATTCTAAACCAAGCCGAAACAGCTCTTTGCAAAAATTTACCGCAGCTTGCGGGACTACCTCAAACATGCCTTGCCATGCCAAGCTTAAATGCCCTTAAAGAAAGACAATTTCACTCGCCAAGTGTTCTTAACTTGGTAGAAGATGAAGCTACTATTCATACCTTTTTTCACACACTATATGAGCACTTATGTGATTCACAAATATAAATCCTAAAAAACATAGTCGTTTTAGCACTGTTTCAGCATAAAACGGCTATGTTTTTATTTTTCAGTTTTTATTTTATCTACGAAATTAATTTTCTGCACCTGCATCTTGGAGTAATTTCACAATAGGAATGGATTTATGCTCTAGAGCCAAAGAAAGAGCTGTTTCTTGGGTCATTCGCGATTTTGCATTTATATTAGCACCTAAATCAATAAATTTCTTAACTAAAGCTTGATTGTTTGTAGTTGATGCCATCATTAATGGTGTAAAGCCGTCCATATGTGTGGCAAAATTCACATCAGCCCCTTTGCCAATAAGCCAATCTACTGCTTTCATTTGACCTTTTAAGCTTGCTTCCACCAAGGCATTATTAAGCACATTAGGAGCATTTTGCAATAATGGCGTAGCATACAAATACTCAAGCATTTCTAAATTATTGTCTTTGGCAGCGGCATTAAATATCTCAAAAAGATTTGCTGTCTGACCATCAAGCCATGCACTGTAACGCGCATCATTTAAGAGCGCTTCCCATACAGCTTTGTGTCCATTGGCAGCAGCTGCCACCAGCGGCGTAAGATATAACTTTGGCTTATGCTTAAGGATTTCCTTTACTGCGTCAAGGTGGCCTTTTTCTGCAGCATAGGCCAAAGGCGTCCAAACCCCAGTATTGATGTTAATATTTATATCTTTTCCATCAGCAATGAATTCTTGAATTTGCTTCACATCTCCAGCTGCCGCCGCATGACGTAAATCTGGTGTTGGCTTCCAAGGGATAAATGCCGTTGAAAAAATTATGACAAGCGGAAGAACTCCATAGAGAAAAACACCGCCCAAGCAGGACAATGCTCCCCCAGCCTTCTTTTCTTCAGTTGTACTTTTCCTTCCAAAAAGCTTAGCAATATATTTTTTCACTATCATAATCAAAATAATCAAAACAATATAAGCCACCAAAAAGGTAGCTCCGAGCATCTCAGTGGATTCATCATCATCATAATCATCATCAATTACATGAATCTCATCATCATCAATGATGTCATCACCAAATATAAAATTAAGTAAAGTGCCTGCTCCATTACCGTAGCCAATTCCGATAAAAGCATCGTCAATACTAAGTTTAGCTTTAGCAAGACGCCCGGCATATAGTCCTGGCTTGGCATAGGTGCCTGGAATATCAGCTGCATTGTCTGCTGTGATGACGCGCAATATTCTGGGCCGCACATAACCGACAGTGGTAAGCAAGGTTTCAAAATTGCTGCGCCGCATTTGAACAGAAGGATTATAAGCGCTTTGGTAGCGGTCAAGGGTGTTCGCCTGCGTTGTTTCAACACTTGTAATGCATACAATAAGCAAAGCACTCATTATCAAAAGTACGCTAAAAACACCAAAATTGTTGCTACGCATATGAACTCCTTAACAATTAAAACTTTATCGTCAAAATAAAATATCTACATTTTTGTAGTTTAAACCCATATTCAAATTTTTTCAAGTGCAGATAAAATACTTTTCTGCTTCAAGCCTATTAAATCATAAAAAATAAGACCTCCGGATAGCTCATATCCAGAAGTCTTAAAAATTAAAATAAAATAATTAATTATACTTTAGCTTGTTTTTTACTAGCAGCAATAAAGTCCCTAAAAAGCGGATGGGCTTTCATGGGGGTTGATTTAAATTCTGGATGGAATTGACAGCCTACAAACCATGGATGATCTGCCACTTCTACAATTTCCACCAGTGTATTGTCAGGAGACATGCCGCTGAAAATCAGTCCCTTTTCTTGCAGGGTTTTCATATAATCATTATTAAATTCATAACGATGGCGGTGTCTTTCGTTAATTTTTGCTTGCCCATAAGCGGCAAAGGAATGCGTATCCTTTGAAAGCGTGCACGCGTAAGAACCAAGGCGCATAGTGCCCCCAAGGTCACTGTCTACGTGGCGACGTTCAGTCTCACCGGTTTTAGGATTAACCCACTCGCTCATATAGTAAATAACTTTATTTTGGCAGCTCTTATCAAATTCTTCCGAATTTGCGTCTTCAATGCCAGCCACGTGGCGAGCAAACTCAATAACCAAGCACTGCATACCAAGGCAAATTCCAAAGAAAGGAACTTTATTTTCACGCGCATAGCGAATAGAAGCAATCTTTCCTTCTACGCCACGATAGCCAAAGCCACCGGGCACAAGCACGCCATGACCTCCTTGCAATTGACTGGCAACATTGTCATCGGTCAATTCCTCTGAGTTCACATAACGCAACTCCAAGGTAACACCGTTGGCAATGCCCGCATGGATAAGCGCTTCATGCAAGCTCTTATATGCTTCTTTCAGCTCTACATACTTACCAACAATCCCAATAATCACGCTCCCTTGCAAATTAGCACAATCATGCACAAGCTTTTTCCAAGCTACTAAATTGGCATTGCGTGCAGGCAGACGCAACATGATGGCGACCTTTTGGTCAAAGCCTTCATCATAAAATTTTAAGGGAACTTCGTAGATATTTTGCACATCCACCGAAGAAAACACTGCATCTTGATCCACGTTACAAAAAAGAGCAATTTTGCGCTTAAGTTCAGGAGCAATGGCTTTTTCACAGCGGCACAAAATAATATCAGGCTGGATACCAATGGAAAGCAATTCCTTAACGCTATGCTGAGTGGGCTTAGTCTTATGCTCACCGGCAGAGGCTAGATATGGCACCAAGGTCAAATGAATATTCAAGCAATTATCGCGCCCAAGGTCAGATCTTAATTGACGAATAGCCTCAAGAAAAGGCAAGCCCTCAATGTCACCCACAGTGCCGCCAATTTCAATAATAGCAACGTCAGGGGCATTATCTCCTTCAGCAAGAGAACACACACAGCGCTTAATCTCATCGGTAATATGCGGGATAACCTGCACAGTACTGCCAAGGTATTCACCGCGTCTTTCTTTTGCAATTACACGATTATAGACAGCACCTGAGGTGGTGTTATTCTTACTATACATGGGCACGCCAAGATAGCGCTCATAGTGCCCAAGATCCAAATCTGTCTCAGCTCCATCATCAGTAACAAAAACCTCCCCATGCTGGAAAGGATTCATCGTGCCAGGATCAACATTTATATATGGATCAAGCTTTTGTATGGTCACGCTCAAGCCACGAGTTTGAAGCAAAGCTCCAAGAGAAGCTGCTGCCAAACCCTTACCAAGCGAAGAAAGCACACCACCAGTAACAAAAATAAATTTTGTTTTCATATTACCAACCTATTATTTAAAACTTGCGATTTGTTGGAATCAACGAAAATGTCTCTACACCAAAAGAACAACAATGGCAAACTTACAATAAAGAGCTCAACTACAAAAAATGGCGTAAAATGTAGATATTAAAAAAAAGAAAAATGTAAATTGTTTTATAAAACAAGGTTTATAAAAATTTTGAATAAAATTTTATAAAACCATTAATTCATGTTTTTTGCTCAAGAGCAAACCTTTTCTCTCTCAAAAAAAATCACATCAAACACTAAGTTGAAACGCATTATTTTCAATTTGTTGAAAATAATGCGCATAAGGGTTTCCAAAGGGGTTA
>CAYJHU010000219.1:0-4326 GCA_964369655.1 uncultured Desulfovibrionaceae bacterium
CCACGAGAAATTTGCGCCTCATAGCTGGTTTCGCCTTGCCTAAAATGCTTTTGCATCTGGCTATGCACTATTTCTGCCAGTCTATATTGGTGATACAAAAGCACATTTTCCACATCCGCTGCATCATGCAAATAGGAGCGAACATGCCCAAGCAATTGCCCTGCAAGTTTATATAGTAAGTCCGCATGGCTATCATAATCAATGTCATCATAATTGACTAAAGCCTTAACGAGGTAATCTTCTGGTCTATCTTCACGAGAAATGCCAGTACCTCCAGCAATTTCTTCTTGTTCACCGCCTTGCAGATAGCGGATGAGTATTTCTTGAGCCACTGGTTGCACATTTATGCTTGAGCAATCAAGGTCAAAATCTTCATACCAGCCCTCTGTTTCACTTTGCGGTACAACGATAATGCGAGGAATATCAATCTGTAATTCTTGATAAAATTTTGTAGTAGCCGCCACAATAGCCGCAATATCTGTATCTTGCTCAGCTATGAGCGTTCCCTGCTGGGCTGGCATTACCGCTTGTATTTCTTGCACAATGCGTTTTTGAATGTCATCCCTTTGTAATTCAGAGCTAGACTTTAAACTTTCCAGTCTTTGTATGCTCTCAAAGGCTTTTTGAGCCACTTGAAGTCGTGCTTCGGTATTCAAACTCTGCGCCATTTCTTGGCGTGCTTTTGTTATGGGGCTTTGTTCCTTTTGTGCAGAGCTAAGTGCAACACTTGCCGCTTCGTCTTGTGGGCTAAATTGCGTATTTTGTTCCGCACTTGGCTTTAAGAAACTTTCTAAAACCGAAGGCACAGGCACGGTTTTAGTACGCCCTGTAGGTATATCTTCATCCATATACAGTGCTGTGCGGATAATAGAATTGGGGTCATTGGCATAGTCAATAATTTCTTGGAATTTATCATGGCAGATAATATTTAAGCGATCCACCGCTGCCACACCAGTACGCCGCCCAAAGGGTAAACGTAAACCACGCCCTATGGATTGCTCAACCAAGGTGCGAGAATTAGCCGCTCGCAAAGGCACTATGGTATAAAGGTTGGTCACGTCCCAGCCCTCTTTGAGCATATTAACGTGAATGACCACCTCCACGGGGTTTTCGGCATCTTCCACCGTGAGCAATTTCTCTACTATATCGTCACCTTCACCCTTGCCAGAGTTTTTGGAGTGAACAGTAATGATTTTGCCCCTATACCGCCCACCAAAGAAACTCTCACTTTCCATAAGCTCTTGTAAGGCATTGGCATGTTCAGTATCTTGCGCAACCACCAGCATAAAGGGCTTGACAGCTGGCATACCAGTACTTGCCGCATATAAGCCCAAGGCCGTGCGTACATCTTCATGAGTATGAATGCCGTCCTCAAGCTTGATGGTCTCTATCTGCTCAGTGGTATAATTGCTACTTATAAAATCTCGTCTTGTGACCACGGCAGGATTTTTCACAAAACCATCTTGGATAGCTTGCGCAAGGCCATAAAAATATATGCTATTCTTAAAAGCTATGCTCTTATTGCTCTTTTCCACCTGTGGCGTTGCCGTAAGTTCAAGGCCAAGATAGGGCTTTAGCTCATTAATAGCCGCCATGCCAGCATCGGCTCTATAGCGATGCGACTCATCCATGAGCACCACTAAGTCTGGTATGGAGCATAAGTATTCAAAATAGCTTTGCCCAATATATTCTGACAGGCGGCGTATGCGTGGTTCTTTACGTTTGGCATCGTCCTTGGCAAGCTTGCTATTTTTATTGTCTTTCGCTGTTATTTTGGCAATATTAAAGATATTTATATGCAAATCACGTTGCTGCATACTATCAAGCATGGAGCCACGCACACCTTGCAGGCTTTCATAATTATCACCTGTAATAATTTGCGGTGGGCTTTGCTCAAGCACATTTATACCCTTAAATACATACTTAGGCGTGCCCGGTGTAAAGTCAGTAATAAGCTTTTGGTAAATGGTAATGTTTGGAGCAATTATAAAGAAAGTACGAATATTTTTGATATGATACAAATATGAAATAAAAGCACCCATAAGCCTTGTCTTGCCAACGCCAGTGGCTAGTGCAAAGCATAATGATGGGAAATCACGCTCAAATGATGTTACCGATGGGTAAGCAGCTTCTATGTTTTTAAGTAATTGCTCTGTATTTTGGTTTTCGTCCATGAGACTGACTACATGGTCGAGAATGCGTAAGGATTTTTCTTGTGGGGGGCGTAGGGATAGACGTTGACAAATGTTGCGGATTACGGCTTGTGGGGTATCATTCATGATATATTCCCTTAATATTTTTTTATAAAAAACTTTCTGGGGGAAAACCTTTTTGGAAAAAGGTTCTTCCCCCAGACCCCCTTTCCAAAAACTTTTAATGGCGACAACATTTAATCTTTGTCATTAGCTATTGCCGCAACAAACAAATATCATTGTAATTTATTTGTCTGGCATCTCCAATAAGGAATTTTGCCCATTATCCTTTGCCTTTTTCTTAGTTCCATTACTCTTAGATTTTTTTTCAGGCGTAGTTACAACTTCCGCTTGCGGCAAATTCTGTATATTCAAGCTATAATCATCTCTATCCCATTCACAAGCTGCCAAGATAGATTTAGGAATTTTTCTAACGGTCAAGCGGTTCAGAGCATCGGCATCTTCTGGCAAGCGAAAGGCTGTGCAATAGACAAGCAAACTGCGCCCATCGCCCACTTCTTCATTGAGAGTGACAAGCCGCTCCGCACTTAAAAATTGTGTAGTGGCATACATATAATCAGCCTCGCTACCTTGCCCTTGCATCCAGTAAATTTCACTATCTGGCATATAAACATAACCAGAGAGCTTGCACAAAGCTTGGGCTAACATCTCCCCATTAAATTCTTTGTTAATAATGGCATTGCCCCATTTGTCGGTCTTAATAAGACTTGGTCCAAGCTCATAAAAACGAAAACCACCGCCGCCTTGCCATTGCATGGCTTGGCTAATGCCGCCTTGGTCTTCGCCATTTATAACCTTTTGCAAGCGTGGCACACAATGCGTATAACAATGCTCCCCAAGCTCAATACCAATCCAACGCCGCCCCATCTTATGGGCAACGGCAGCAGTTGTACCAGAACCTAAGAAAGAGTCGAGGACAAGGTCGCCGGGGCTAGAAAAATGACGTAAAATAATGTTGAGTAAAATCTCTGGTTTTTTTCCCGAGCGAAATTCAACCCCTCCCTCATTTCTACAATTACCAAAGCTACCAGCCAAGTCATAAAAGTTTTCGATAGGAGTAGTTTGTGTAGAATTTTCTTGCAACTTTTCTAACGGCACACCTTGATAATATTTGCCTTTGGTGGCTTTTTCTGATTTGGGTCCAGTAAAATATCTATGGTCAAATTTATCATCTCCAATACCAAAGACTTTGTATAAAACTCCTAAACCATCTTGCTCTTTTCTTCCTTCAAGATAATCCCTAAAAAATCTTCCTGAGGAATTTCCATCAAGAATTGAACCTGATGCCCAAATCTCTTTTCGACCATCTTCTGTACCTTCGCCTTTAATAATTTCGTATTCATCTTTAGAGAAAACTACTACTTTTTTTCCTCCTAAGGCCATTTCCCGCCCGTCAGCTTTCTCAGTGACATAGTAGCAAAATTTTTCAAATGATGTATCTGAAATTTTTAAATTGGGCTTAGCACCAAATTCTTTCCTGTATACATGAATTTGTTCTATTTGTTTATGAAAATTCATATCTTGAGTGAGTGTTTTTTCTGCGTATCGAACTTGAACAAACAATGTAGATAAATAGTTCGAACGACCAAAAACTTCATCGAGCATTACTTTTAAATATGCTCCTTCTGAATCATCAATATGACAGCAGAAAAAACCATCTGGACGAAGTAGATTTCTCAAAATATTTAATCTTTCATATAGAAGTGACAACCAAATAGAATGCTCTAATCCATCGTCATAATATTCAAATGCTTTTCCAGTATTATAGGGTGGGTCAATGTAGATACACTTTACCTTACCCCTAAAATCTTGCTCAAGTGCTTTTAATGCTAGCAGATTATCCCCATGGATGAGCATGTTATCGTAAATATCAGTATCGGATACCCTAAAGGGTGCATGATAGGACTTTTCCGCATCTTCAATAAGAATACGTGGCTCAAGCCTTGGACGTACATCCTTACCTATCCAGTTGAGTTCTAAACGCTGCTTGGGCATGATAATCTCTTGTAATTATATGGTTTATCACATTAAATATTTATAGAAGCTTTTACAAAACAAGTTGAACAAATAGGTTGAAATAATGTTGACAAAATAAGTTGTCTTTTTGTATTGA
>CAYJHU010000220.1:0-4314 GCA_964369655.1 uncultured Desulfovibrionaceae bacterium
CCAAAGGGGATAATCCCCTTTGGAAACCCTTACGCATTATTTTCAGCAAGCTGAAAATAATGTTATAAAATTTTTTCAATAATTATTTTGCATAACAAGCCCTTTACCGCAGAGGGCAAAGGGCTTGCATTGTTCGTAATTACGAAAATTTGTTGTCTAAAGCTAACAAAATTTATTTTAATGCGGCCTTAACCACGTCCACCAATTTGGCAAAATCGTCCTTAGAACGTACTGCCATATCGGCAAGTATTTTACGATTGAGCTCAATCTTAGCAAGAGTAAGACCGTGCACGAAACGGCTATAGGATAAGCCATGCTCACGCACGCCAGCGTTGATACGCAAAATCCAAAGTTTACGGAATTCACGTTTACGCAGTTTACGCCCAATATAAGCGTATTGCAATGAACGTTCTACTGCCTCACGAGCAGTACGGTACAAACGGCTACGGCCGCCACGAAAACCCTTGGCAAGGGTTAAATATTTTTTATGCCTGCGATGTGCGGCAAGACCCCTCTTTACACGCATGGAATACCTCCAAATAGCATCAAGCGAGGCGAGGATCATGCCAGCTTGATGAAAAAAACAAAAAACGTCAATGGCGTGAGCACCCTTCAGGGATTTTAAGGCTCTTTACCTCTTGACAGGGCTATGGACACATGGCCTATAGCCGACACGTAACTTTTTTGGTTTACGTTTATAATGTTTCAAAAAGTGTGAGATGCAAGGAAGCGGTGAAAATTTAAACGCGCCGTGTATTAGACATACATAAGCGGTTAAATTTTTAGCGCTGACGCAGCAGATTGCACTTTTTCAAACATTATTTTACGTAGGGCATCATGCGACGGACGGCCTTTTCATTGGTGCTATCCACCAAAGTAGCCTGTCCAAGACGCATTTTGCGCTTTGCATTTTTCTTGGTCAAAATGTGACGCAAGTTTTGACGACGACGCTTAAACTTTCCAGAGCCTGTTACTTCAAAGCGTTTGGCAGCTCCGCGTCTGGTTTTCATTTTAGGCATGAAAATTCTCCTTCATACATTTCAACTTTAGACAACAATATGTTGATTTATAAAGAAAATCCTTATGCGCTCAACAATAGGCGCCTTTATGGCAGTATGCACCGCCGTAAAGAGAGAGTAACTTGCCCTAAATCGCCAGCAATGGCAAGAACAAGTTACAAAAAATTTTTCGGCTATTTTTTTTGCGCCTTACTGCTTTGGCTTTGGAATAAGCAGCATTTGCAAGGTACGGCCTTCGGCTCGGGCTTCTTGGTCTACTTTGGCAATATCTGCTGTGTCCTTAATGACACGTTCCAAAATATCCTGCCCTCTGTCCTTATGCACAATTTCGCGCCCGCGGAAAAACACCGTTACTTTGCAACGATCTCCCGCCTCTAAAAAGCGGCGAATGTGGCGTACCTTGGTTTCATAGTCATGGTCATCGGTTTTTGGGCGCACTTTAATTTCTTTAATTTGCACCACAGTTTGTCTTTTTTTGGCTTCTTGTTTCTTCTTTTGTTGCTCGTATTTGAACTTACCGTAGTCCATAATACGACATACAGGCGGCTCCACATTGGAAGCTACTTCAACAAGATCCATACCGACTTCTTTGGCCGCTGCAATGGCGTCATTGCGGGACAAAATCCCCAATTGATCACCTTCGGCACCAATGACACGCACCTCACGGGCACGAATCATCTCATTACGACGCACGCTATCTTGCGGCATTTCTCGCCGCGGTTTGGTATTAGGCGAAGCTATAGCACATACCTCTCTCTTTAAAGGGTTTTTCACAATCAGCGCGGATGAGTTCTTCAATGGCACTTAGGCTCATGACGCCGATGTTTTCGCCAGAACGCAAGCGAACATTAACGCTTTGCGCTTCCACTTCCTTGTCGCCAACAACAAGGATATATTGCACTTTTGCAAGTTGTGCCTCACGCACCTTAAAACCAAGTTTCTCGTTGCGTATATCGGCACTAACGCGAATTCCCTTAGCCGCAAGCTCTTTTTCTGCTTGCAAAACAAAGTCATTTTGCGCATCTGTTACAGTCAAAATGCGGGCCTGTTCCGGAGCAAGCCAAGTGGGCAAAGCCCCCGCATAATGTTCAATTAAAATACCTATAAAGCGCTCAAGGGAGCCCATAATGGCACGGTGTACCATGACAGGTCTGTGACGCTCACCATCTTGACCTACATACTCAAGCTCAAAACGCTCTGGCAATGTAAAGTCACATTGGATAGTTGAGCATTGCCACTCTCTGCCAATGGAGTCAAGCAATTTTACGTCAATCTTTGGTCCGTAAAAAGCGCCGTCACCTTCATTAATATAATAATCAATGCCAACACGCTCGACAGCTTTTTTGAGGGCATTTGTTGCCAGCTCCCAAGCTTCGTCGGTGCCGATACTTTTTTCTGGACGGGTGGAAATAGCCACCTTGTAATCAAAGCCAAAAAGTTGCATCAAATCGCGAATAAGTGCAATGATATCGATAATTTCATCTTCTAGTTGTTCAGGCATGCAAATGATATGCGCATCATCTTGAGTAAATTGGCGCACGCGCATAAGTCCGTGCAGGGCGCCAGATTTTTCGTGGCGATGCACAAGGCCAAGCTCAAAATAACGCTGTGGCAATTCGCGATAGGAGCGCAATGAATTTTTGAAAATCAGCATATGTGAGATGCAGTTCATGGGTTTTACGCCATATTGATCTTCTTCAATGCTGGTAAAATACATATTTTCACGATAGTTATCGTAGTGACCGGATTTTTGCCATGTCTCCACACGCAAAAGTTGCGGACCTTGCACAATATCGTAGTGACGCTTCAAATGCTCTTTGCGCCAAAAATCTTCTAAAATTGTGCGGATAAGCATACCCTTGGGGAGCCAAAAGACCATGCCGGGGGCCACATCTTCGTGGAAAGTAAAAAAATCAAGCTCGCGCCCAAGCTTACGGTGGTCGCGCTTTTTGGCTTCTTCAAGGCGATGTAAATATTCTTTAAGAGCTTTTTCATCAGCAAAGGCAGTGCCGTAAATACGTGAGAGCATTTTATTTTTTTCGTCGCCGCGCCAATATGCACCGGCTACGGACAAAAGTTTTACGGCTTTAATGTAGCTGGTATTTGGTAAATGCGGGCCACGGCACATATCGAGGAAATCGCCGCATTGATAAAAAGACAAAGTGTCTGCATCAATGCTCTCAATAATTTCAGCCTTATATGTTTCACCAAGCTTGGTAAAGTGCGCCACAGCAGCAGCTTTATCCATGGTGGAGCGCTCAAAAGGCACGGCAGCCTTAATCATTTTTTGCATTTCGGCTTCAATGGCCACGAGATCTTCGGCAGAAAAAGGACGCTCTACATCAAAATCATAATAAAAACCGGTATCAATGGCAGGGCCAATGGTGACCTTTGTGTCGGGGAAAAGTTTTTGTACAGCGGCAGCCATAACGTGCGAAGCAGAATGGCGGATTATTTCAAGACCTTCCGCACTATCCATAAAGATAGGCGTCAGAGTCGCATTGCCCGTAGGCACAGGGGCAGAAATGTCCACAAGCTCATCGCCAATTTTACAGGCAACAACGCTTTTCATTTTTTTCCCGCTCAGCACAGATTTAAGAATCTCCGCACAGCTTCCGGCAGAGGCTATACTTTCTGCGGGAACTTCCAATGTATTTTCATCCACACAAACAATCACAAAAACTCCTAGGCCAGACCAATGCATTGTTTAATGATGCAAAAGTTTTATACAAAAAAAGGGAAGGTATTACCCCTCCCTTCTGGCGTAATTTTTTGGTAGGAACGAGCAGACTTGAACTGCTGACCCCTTCCATGTCAAGGAAGTGCTCTAGCCACCTGAGCTACGCTCCTACTTTGAGGCAGTCAAGGTATATACCCGAACTCTCCTGACCCGTCAACATTTTTATGGTGAAAATTTAAGCTAAAGCATTTTTGTCAAGGCATTCTAGTTTGAATATTTCTGGGGGAGGGAAACCTTTTTGTAAAAAAGGTTGCCCTCCCCCAGACCCCCACCCTTTTCCAAAAACTTTTTATTGCGATAACATTTACTACCAATTCTAAATCACGGCGCATTTTTATAGAGTTCAAAACTTTAATAATTCATTTAAAATGAGAAAACGTGTTTTCAACTTGTTGAAAAACACGCGTAAGGGTTTCCAAAGGGGTTTAACCCCTTTGGCGGAGGGCTTGGGAGGCAGCGCCTCCCAAGCTAAAATAAATATAAATGATTAAGCTGCCTTGCGATGCGCTACCATCTCCAAAAAGGCTTCAATGCGTACCTTGAGTTGCTCGGTAT
>CAYJHU010000221.1:0-4303 GCA_964369655.1 uncultured Desulfovibrionaceae bacterium
AATTTTTTACCAGAATAAAAGTAGAAAGAAAGTGCTTCTGGAAAATTCAAGATTATGTTTGGTGATGATAAATAATGCTCAAAGCGACACTTTTCCCATAAAGCAACAACACCCATGTATAATATAATTTTTTCATCTACATACCTTTAGCCAGACAATAAGACCACTTGCACTCTTTGCGCATTCATGCTATAGGGATAATTCCATAAAATATAAAGGAATAAACAAAAGAGAGTACCTATGTTTAAAGCTATTTTACTAACTCTATGTCTTGTCTTGTCCGGAGTCAGTGCGCACGCGGCCGAATCCACGCGAGCAGTCATTTTTAAAGCGCAACAAGCTTATAAGAATGGACAATTTATTGAAGCCGGTAATTTGTTTATGGAGGTAGCACACGCAACTCTTAAGGGTGGATCATTCCCTAACGCTTTGTCATTTTTGAACAATGCTGCGTTAAGCTACACCAAGGGTAAAGACTTTAAGTCTGCCATCGAGATATACACTTTTGTGCTTTCAAAGCCACAGCAGCTCAAGTCTGATGCCATCTTGCAAGCTTATACAAACCTTAGCAATTGCTATGAAGTCACAGGTGAGTTATCACAAAAAATTGCCACCGTTGAACAATTATTTGAGCGTTTTGAACAAATACCAGACAAAGAAACCATTGAATTTTACACCATACTTGGTGATGCGTATCGTCGCCTTGAGCTTTATAACCAAGCCTTAAAATACTATATTAGCGCCTACAAAATATTGTATAAATATATCGACGAAAAGAATCCAGAGACATTTGAAAAAGCAGCAAGAATGCTTAACACCGGTGCTGTATGTCAAGGCTACCTTGGGCAGTTTGATGCGGCTGAGAAAAACTTTTCACTAGCCATAGAAATGTCTAAAATGCTCAAGTCAAGTTCTGTTGAAACTGAAGCAAAAAGTAACCTCGGCATCTTGTACCTTGAGCGCGGTGAATATGCCAAGGCACACAAATTATTGGATGAAGCCCTAAGCATTGCTCAAAAAAACAATTTGAAAGGCAATGAAGGCGCTGACCAAAACAACTTAGGTTTATTATTTAAAAACGCCGGCGACTATAAAAATGCCTTAACTCGCTTTAGAAGCTCCTTAAATATTGCGCGCGAACTCAAAGACAAAAAAGGCGAAGCCACTGCCCTTGTGAACATGGCGCTATTATACCGCATTACCGGAGATTATACGAAAGCGCGTGAAAACTATAAAAAAGCAGAAGGGCTTTTCCGTGAAATTGACTTCAAGGAAGGTATAGCCGGTGCTATTGTTGGGCAAGGAGTGCTCGCTCAACACGCAGATAAAGATTTCGAAACCGCCTGGAAAGCTTATAATGATGGTACTAAAATTTACTTAGACCTCAAATTATCCCGTTTGCAAGTTGAAACTCTCATGCATACAGCTTCTATCGTGAAGCATTTTATCAATCCACAAAGAAAATCTCGCGACTTAGTTTTTGTGGAAGATGAACCAGAGCCACTTCTTGAAAAAGCTGAAGCCGTAAGGCTTGCTAAAAGGCTCTATGGCGTCATTGTAAAAGGCGCGCAGTTTACCTCATCTAAGGAATTACTTTGGGTGGGCTGGCAAGGAATGGGTTATTGCCTCTACCATGAAGGAAAATACGAAGAAGCCTATAAATATTACATGAATGCCATTGATATGGTCACAAGCTTGCGCACAAGCCTCGCCGGTGCTTCCTTGCTGGGTGAATTTATGGCCAAAAAGGAAGATTTATTCCTTGAAGCCCGCGAAGTTTGCGCCGCTCTTTTTGAGAAAACAAAGAATCAAAAATACTTAGAAAAACAAATTCAGCTCGATGAAACCTTGCGCAATGAAATAGCCAAGGCAAGCATTGCGCTGACAAAAGTAACATTCCAAGACGATAAAAAGCAAAATGCTTATGAAAGCTTGCTGGGCCTTGGAAAACAGCAAGAAAAAGCCGAACAAGCTGTACCCAAAAGAGTTGAAACCACAAAAAATATGACAGCTGACGACAAAAAAAGGCAACAGCTTGTTGAAAAAGAAATAAAACAACAGCTTGTCCTAGTAAAAAAACTCGACACTGAGTACAAAAAACAGCTTGCAGCGTGGGAAAAATCATATCCCGAGGACAGAGTTGTCTTTCAATCCGCCGCACGCATCGACATTAAAAAGATCCAGAAGAATCTCAAGCCGGATCAAGCTGTTTTGCAATATCTTCCCTTGCAAAATAAGCTCATTATCATTGCCATCAGCAAAAAAGCTGTGATGCAATACAGTGTAAATGTTTCGCAAGTAGAGCTTGATAATATTGTAAAGAAAGACTTTCTTGTAAATTATATCGAAAAATATGGTCGCGGCAAAGTAAATGGCTCTCACCAAGATGAATTCAAAAGAATTTGTGCAACACTCAACAAGCTTTACAAATACTTAGTAGAGCCGGCTGAAAGCTTTATTGCTGACAAAAAGAAATTATACTTTGTTGCCAGTGGCTTTTTAGCCCAAGTACCTTTTGTGGCCTTGACCAAGGAGTATGATGAAAATTCTGCAAATTTCTTGGTGGAAAAGTATGATATTTCACAGGTAAGGCCGGCCTTTATTGAAAGCTTAACAGTTCCTTCCAGTAAGGAGTCATTAAAAACTTTGCTGGCCGTGGGCAATCCGCGCAACACCAACCTCTTTATGAGTAATTTGAAGGGCGCCCTGCGCGAAGTAAAAAATGCCGATGCAAGCATTAGCAGTGATTCCGCAATTAAAGATATTCGCTATGAAAAAAATGCCACAGAGCTTTGGTTTACTGAGCAATTAAAAAATTCACAATACGAATATATTTACTTTGCCACCCATGCCATGCCTTTTTCTGATGTTTTTATGTCCTATATCAACAACTTTGAAAGAAATATCGCCCGTCTTGAAAAAAGATACAAAGACTCTCCAAGCGATAACTTCCGCGAAGATCCAAACACCTTTGAAATGCTGTCATACGGACGAGAATATATTGATAGCCAATTGCGCGGCTATTCGCCCATGAATGGCTATCTCTACATGCAAGCCGGAAAGGAATTTGCTTTCGGTAAAAAGCAACCTCCATTGCCACTTAACAATGATGGATTATTGACAATTTCTGACATCATGGGTCTTGATAAAAAATCCTTTGAAAAAACAAAGGTTGTTATTCTGTCTGCATGTAACACAGGCGTAACCTTTGCCCCCAAGGCAGTGAAAAAAGACACCTTTGCTGACGTGCTCTCTGCAGAAGAAATAGAAAAAAGCTTACGTTCTGCCGGCTGGGTGCCTGGCGTTGACCAAGTCAGCTTTGTGGATGTTTTCATGCGCAGAGGCGTGAGCAACGTTTATGGTACGCTGTGGTTTGCCGATGATGAATCATCCACCTATATCTTGTCGCAATTTATGAAAAAATTGCAAGAAGAGAAAGGAAATAATGACGTTGTACATACCTATTCTCAAACTTTGCGCGATTATTTAAAGCGAAGCAAAGCCAGTGACAGCCCCATTAATCACCCCATGCCAATACATCCGCATTTTTGGGCATGCGGAAGCTTTTTCGGAAAATAACATAAGGAGACTATAAAATGTTAAAGATACTACAAAAAACTTTACTGGCCGTCACTTTGCTGGCTTTGCCAGTTGCAGGCTTTGCTGCCAACGAGCTTGGACAAACCAATAAATTTTTAACCAATGCTGCCGATGACTTGTTAAATATGGACATGAATAATGATGTTCTTACCAACAGACCGGCTGGCATTCCTGATGAAACATGGAGCAAAATTAATCAGTATATTATTGACTATGAAGGCAACGAAAGCCTTTTCCAAGACGCCATCAAAAAGGCACAAGCAGAAAGAAAAGAAAAAGGCTTTGTTAATCAAGATTTCCTTGAAACAGTAGTCAATTATTCCGCAAAATCTTCTGAGGCTATTGTAGCTTTTGCAAAAGCTCTGATGAAATACAATCTACAAATAACTAATACCTCTAAGGCCTTAGAAAAGTCTGCCACACGTATTGAGTTTGGCTATACTGCCTATGTGACCTGGGGCGAGGATTATTACAACTATCTCAACTATGTAACCGAAATGGAAAAAGGTATTGTAAAATATAATGCAGAAGTCGATAAAGGTTCTGTTTCTCCAGAAACTAAAAAGTCCCTTCTTGATATAGCCAAAAAAGGACTTGAGCTTGGCACCATCCTCGCTGACTATGTTGGAAAATCAGGCATTATCCCAAAAATTGAAGCAGCCACACGTGCGCAAAACGCTCAATTTGCAGAAGTCGTAAAAGC
>CAYJHU010000222.1:0-4202 GCA_964369655.1 uncultured Desulfovibrionaceae bacterium
CGCCCTGAAAGTTTTTTGAAGGGGGGCTGGGGGAAACTTTTGTTCACAAAAGTTTCCCCCAGAAAAATCACCTCTGAAGTGCTTATTAGTAATAGAACGCATTATTTGTTTCTTGCTTTTTGCTTGACCCTATGCTACATTAAATTTATTGAGATTGTTATATAATCTCAAAGGGAAAGCGCAATTTTTTGTTGCGTAATTCACAGAATTTGAGGACTAGATTAGCAAAAAAGCATAAACGTATAAAACTTTGGAGGATTTATAATGTTAAAAGATAGCAAGTATCCATTTGAATTACCGGCTTTGCCTTATGCATATGACGCTTTAGAGCCTTTTATTGATAAAGAAACATTGCAATTTCACCATGATAAGCATTTTAATACCTATGTGACCAATTTAAATGCAGTGCTTGAAAAATGTCCTGCCTTCCAAAGCATGACCCTTGAAGAAATCATGAAAAATTTGTCCACCGCGCCTGAAGATGTTCGTGTTGCTTTACGAAATAATGCCGGCGGAACTTATAATCATGACGTATATTTTAATCTGATGAGCGCTAAGCACAATCAAGAAATTCCTGAAGCTGTGGTGAAAGCCTTTGGCAGTGCCGATGAGTTCAAAAAACAAATGAAAGCTACAGCCTTGGCCTGTTTTGGTTCCGGCTATGCTTGGCTTGTGAAAGCACCAAGCGGCGAGCTAAAAATTATGGCAGCCCCAAATCAAGATAATCCTTTCGAGCAAGGCTTAACACCGATTTTGGCTCTTGATGTGTGGGAGCATTCATATTACTTAAAATATCAAAACTTGCGCGGTGACTATATCGACAATTGGTTGAGCGTTGTGGATTGGGAAGCAGTAGCTAAAAATTTATAACATTTTGAAATAAAATAATTTGGGGGAGTCACGCTCCCCCTTTTTACTTTAAATGAATCTTATTTACCGTCCCACATGGCTATAACTGTGAGGAGCCGTGTCCGAAGGTGTTTTCGGTGCATGTTTTTGTAAATAATCTATTGCCTTGTGTATATCATGCAGAAGTAAGTTTGCCATGTCGCGGCTAAAACCATGCCGAATAAGTGCACGCATGACCACAAGGTCGGTGCAATTTTCAGGCATGCTGTAGGCCGGCACTTGCCAGCCGCGCACGCGCAATCTTTCTGATAAATCATAAAGCGAAAAGGGCACGTCGCTATCTTTTTTAAGGGTCCAAGTCAAAGCCGGAATGCCATTTTTTCCTGCGTGCAAAAATTCAAAAAGATTCATTTTTTCAAGCTCTTCAACTAAATACGCCACAGTGTTATAGCAAGCCTGATGTATCTTGGTATAGCCTTCTTTTCCAAGGCGCACCATGTTGTAATACTGCGCGATGATTTGCCCGCCCGGACGCGAAAAATTGATGGCAAAGGTAGGAATATTATCGCCAAGATAGTTAACCCAAAAGATTAAATCTTCCGGTAGGTCTGTTTTTTCACGCCAAATGACCCAGCCCACACCCAAGGGGGCAAGGCCGAATTTATGGCCTGAGGCATTGATGGATTTTACCCGTGGCAAGCGAAAATCCCAAGGTAAGTGCGGCTCAATAAAGGGGGCTAAAAAAGCACCGCTAGCGCCATCGACGTGAATAGGGATATCAAGGCCTGTCTCGGCTTGCAATTTATCAAGGGCATCACTGACGGCTTTGACCGGTTCGTAGGCGCCGGTAAAGGTAGAGCCAAGTGTTGGCACAACGCCGATGGTGTTTTCATCCACATACTTAAGAACTTCTTCTGGTGTCATGAGTAAGCGCCCTGCATCCATGGGGATTTCACGCAACTCTACATCCCAATAGCGTGCAAACTTATGCCAGCACACTTGCACGGGGCCTGTGACTAAGTTAGGTCTATCGATGGATTTTCCCTCAGCTTTACGTTTGTCGCGCCAGCGCCACTTCATGGCCATACCGCCGAGCATGGCGGCTTCGCTGGAGCCAATGGTGGAGCATCCAAGGGTGGTGATGGGGGAGGGCGCATTCCACAAATCAGCTAAGAGGCGCACGCAGCGCATTTCAATGGCGGCAGTTTGCGGATATTCATCCTTATCAATCATGTTTTTGTCGATGCACTCATCCATGAGCTTGTGCACCTCCGGCTCCACCCATGTTTGGCAAAATGTTGCCAGATTTTGCCTTGAATTGCCATCAAGCATGAGCTCATCGCGCACAGCTTGATAGACAGCGCGCGGTGATTGCTGTGCTACGGGAAAAATAGTCTGTGGCAAAATGTGTCCCAAGGAAGATTCAGAAAAAACATCGTCATTAAAGCTGTCATTGGTATTGAGGGTATGATTTTTTAGCATATTTTTTCCTTTATGATTCATTGTTTGAAGCGAGTTCTTGTTTTTTCCACGACGGTTTTTTCATGGCTTGGATGAGTAGTGCAAGCCCAATAAAAATTATCATTCCGCTGGCTACAAGGCCAATATAAATGAGAGGATTGCCCACAGGTAATTGAGATGGCGGGAAAAATCCTACAATTAAAGCAAAGGCCACGCCCAAAAATCCCACACCGGCCACAAGCCATATACCGCAAGTTCCACCCGGTACCTTGAAGGGGCGCTCCATGTCAGGCTTTGTGTGGCGCAAGTAGATTGCTGAAGCAAACATAAGCAAATACATGGTTAAATACAAGGTGGCAGTCATGGCAGAAAGTACGAAAAAAGCCACAGAAACATTCTTCATGAAAAAGTATAATAAAGCCAAGAGTGTTACCACAACTAGCTGAATTAAAAGTAAGGTTACCGGAGCGCCGCTTTTGTTGGTATAGGCCATAAATGGGGGCATTTCGCCCTCCTTGGCGGTTTGTAAAAGGCCGCGGCTTGGCCCTGTTACCCAAGACATAACACCGCCAATGGCACCAAAAGCCATAAGCAAGCCCACCACCGGTATGAGAAATTCCATATGATATTTAGAAAGAAGCACCTTAAATGTTTGCATAAGGCCTGCAGTGAGGCTAATTTCCTTGGCAGGAATGACAGATGCAATGGCAAAAGAGCCTAAAATAAAAAGTATTATAATAATGCCGGAAGCTAAAAACATAGCTAGGGGAAAGTTACGCCTTGGGTTGTCCATGTCTGCCGCTTGCACTGCTTGCACTTCAACGCCTGCAAAGAGCAGTACAATACTTGCGAGGAAAGCCACACTGCCAAGGCCGTCAAGGTGCGGGAAAAAGCGCGCATGGCTATGCTTAATTTCTGTGACCCCATCAACGACAACTTTATTTACTTCAAGGGCGATGGGGTTGCCTTGATCTATCCACAATAAACCCAGCACAATTATCAAAAGTCCCGGAAGCAAGGTTCCAAGCAGCACCCCATAGCGCGTGACAGAATTAACCGCCGTTGAGCCGGCTAAGGCCACGGCAGTGGCTATCCAATAGACAATCATGATGACCGCGCCGGTATAATAGCCGCTGGTCGCAAGCGAATCATCCATAAAAAAATAGGCTAGACTTGAGGCGGCAAAGGCTAGTACCGTAGGATACCACACAACGTTTTGAATCCATTGTAGCCAAATGGCAATAAAACCAAGGCGTGGGCCAAACGCGGCGCTAACCCAAGTATATACACCTCCGCTATGATTAGAAAAAGCAGAACCGAGCTCTGCCGAGACTAAGGCCGCAGGCAGTAAAAACACTACCGCAGCAAAAAAAATATAAAATAGCATAGTGTAACCTTCCGCTGCCATCATTGGCAAACCACGTAAGCTTACAACCGAGGCCACTGTCATCAATGCCAAAGTTCCAACGGTTACTTTCTTGGTCATATACATACTCCTTTATAGTTGAAGATTACTTATTTGAATTCAACTTTCAAAATTGCACTCTAAAAAACCTTTTTCTCCTTCTGTTGTTTGTTTGCGTAAATATTATAAAAGATTAACATTTTGCCTGCATTGTTCAAGGGTATTAACTCACATTTATAGAAGAAAATTATGCTTAAAATGCAGTAAAAAATACAAAACAGCCCTCAGTATAAAATACCAAGGGCTGTTCAAATGAAAAAAATTTTATTTACAGAAATTATAAATTTTCAATGCGAACCGTTCTATTTTAAGCTTGCTTAAAATAGAAGGCATTTGGGTTTCAAAAGGGGATTATCCCCTTTTGCGGTGGGCTTGGGAGGCAGAGCCTCCCAAAAAAAACGTACTCATAAAATTATTACGCTTCAAT
>CAYJHU010000223.1:0-4150 GCA_964369655.1 uncultured Desulfovibrionaceae bacterium
AAACCGACCCAAAGGGCTTGTAGCCGTAGGCGAGGAACGAGCCGTACGGATATCGAGCGCCTAGGCGTGTTTCCCCCCAAAAGAACTCAAGTTAAAATAAAGTTCTATAAAAAACCACATAAGAAATTTAGCTTGCAAACAATATTACTATTTCGTATATTTATTAAGTAAGGTGTCTCCTCATATGCATACTGTTAGGTCTTCGGTTGTGTAGCGGTGACATTTTTATTGATAAAACAAAAACATGGAGGATTTTATGAAACGTATTTTGCTTTTAACTCTGACCGCTGCACTTGTACTTATGACCTCTGCTGCTTTTGCTGCAGACACAAAACATCTTACCATGGGTACCGGCGGCACCGCGGGTGTTTATTATCCCCTTGGCGGCGCCATTAGCCAAACTTTAAGCTCCAAAAGCGGTGATGCATACTCCATTACTGCTCAAACCACCGGTGCTTCCGGCGAGAACATGCGCCTTATCGAAGCTGGTGAAGTTGACCTTGCCATTTTACAAAATGACATTGCCCACGCTGCTTATAACGGCCTTGCTCCTTTCAAATCAAAATTAGGCAAAGTGCGCGCTATTGCTCGCTTATATCCTGAGTATTTGCACGTTGTAGCCAGCAAAGACAGCGGCGTAGCAAAATTTGATGACTTTAAGGGTAAAAAAGTTTCTGTAGGCGCACGTGGTAGCGGCAACGAAGCTAATTGTCGCCAAATATTTGAATTTTTTGGCCTTGATTACAAAAACGTCGAGCCAGTATTCTTGCCTTATGGCGAAACCGCCGACCAATTTAAAGACCGCGCCGTAGACGGCTTCGTATTTACCATTGGCACTCCAAACCCTGCCATCCAAGACATCACTACTTCACAAGAAGTGACCTTTGTGCCCCTTACCGGCAAGCCCGTGGACAACATTGTAGCTAAATTCCCTTACTTGGTAAAAGGCGCCATCCCTGCCAATACCTACAAAGGACAAACTGCTGACGTGCCCACTCTCTCTGTGCAAGCTATCTTAGTTGTTAATGAAGACATGTCCGACGAAGATGCCTATCGCATCACCAAGCTTTTATTTGAAAATACAGACAACATTGCCAAAGCCCACAACAAAGGCTCTGAAATTAAGCTTGAAAAAGCTCTTGACGGTATCACCATTCCTTTCCACCCAGGTGCTGAAAAGTACTTGAAAGAAAAAGGTATCATGAAATAAATAACTTTCGGAGGCTTTGCCTCTGAACATGTAATCAAAAAGGGGGGATACGTTCCCCCTTGAAAAAATTTCAGTATTTTATTCCATTAAAAAATGCTCATTAGTCTTTCTGCAATCTTACATATTTTAAGAGTAAGATGGAGCAAAAATTTTAGTTATATATTCAAAAATTAGCATTTTTTGCATTTAGGTGAAGGGCATTGATACGGCGCATTGGCATTATCGGCATATTGTTACTTTGTATTTTTGCTGGCTACATGCTTTTTCTGGAAAGAACGTGGCTTGGCATCAGCGTACAAGGTGAACACGGACAGCAATATGTCCAGATGCTCTATTTGCCGCAAGAAAGTCGATTTTGCGTACGATTTAAGCATTCTGTAGCGTTAACGCCTGTGGAAGAGTGGTTTGTAGCCGATGCAGGAAAAATATCCCTACAATCCACCGTCTATGAAGATTTTGGCGCCGGCCTCCCCCATGATGTGGAAAAAGGCCAAAAAATGAACGTGCAGGACGGTAAAATCATTATCACCGGCTACACCTTAAAAATGCCAGATATGTATGTACGCGTGGGGCGCGTGGCAGAACACACCCTTATAATTGAAAAAAACAACATAAAGACGTACAGCCTAGCCTTAAAAAATTTAGCCAAACCGGGAAGAGCCTTAAAATTTTCTTTGCAAAAAGCTTCCCTCATATATAAGATTTGGCACTATTGGAAAATTTTAAAGATATAACAACATATCAATGCCTTACAGAGTTGCATACCATTTATTTATGCGGAGGAAGTTATGAACCACAAAGAACACATGGAGCAAAGAGTCGCAGAAAGTGCGTCGGGTTTTGCCCTTAAAGGGAAGCTGGATGCCTCTGTGGCCGAAGAGATGCAAGACAAAGTGGATGTGTCTGACATTGTTGCTAAATATGACAAAGAAGCCACCTATAGACAATTTAAGGGAAAATTAGAGTTTTTCATAAAAATCCTCTGTATTGCCTTCTCAGCCTTTCACCTTTACACAGCGGCCTTTGGCGCTTTTGCACCGCAAATTCAGCGCTCTGTGCACTTAGGCTTTGTATTAACCCTTGTATATTTGCTTTATCCGGCACGCAGTAAGTCAAATCTCAGTGTGCTTGTGTGGTATGACGTAATTTTAGCCATTATGGGAGCCGCTGTTTGCGGCTATATTGTCTATAATTACGACACCATAGTCCTTGAAGCAGGCCCCCCTACAGACCTTGACCTCATCTTTGGTATTTTAACCATCATTTTGGTGCTAGAAGCCACACGCCGCATCGTGGGACTTCCCATTGCTCTTGTGGCATTTATCTTCTTGCTCTACGCTCTTTTTGGCAATTACATACCCGGAATTATGGGACATAAGGGCTTTAGTATTTCACGCGTTGTGGGTCATATGTACCTGACCACCGAAGGAATTTTTGGTATGCCGCTGGGTGTATCGGCTTCTTTTGTATTTTTATTTGTGCTCTTTGGCGCATTTTTACATAGCACCGGCCTTGGAAAATTCTTCATAGATTTAGCCCTTGCTGCTGCAGGAAAATATGTGGGTGGCCCTGCTAAAGTGGCAGTACTTGCCAGCGGATTTTTTGGTACAATTTCAGGCAGTTCAGTTGCAAATACTGTATCCACAGGCACATTTACCATTCCGCTTATGCGTAGTGTTGGCTATAGACCACACTTTGCCGGCGCGGTGGAAGCTGCTTCCTCCACAGGCGGACAAATCATGCCTCCTATCATGGGGGCCGCGGCCTTTATCATGGCGCAATTTTTGGGCATAAGCTACTTTGAAATCGCAAAAACTGCTATCATTCCTGCCCTGCTCTACTATTTAGCCGTGGGCTTTATGGTACACATGGAAGCCAAACGCTTGGGCCTTAAAGGCATACCCAAGGAACGCTTGCCTGTGACCTTACAGGTTTTGCGCGAGGGCGGACATTTACTTGTGCCCATCTTTGTACTTATCTACCTTTTAATGCAAGGCTATACTCCGCTAAAATCTGCATATTATTGTATTTTAACAACGGTAATCATCTCTTTCCTTGCCAATAATTTGAAGATATTTAAGGAAACTAAAGACACCGAAATTCCCATGGGTAAAGCGCTTTTGGAGTGCAACCGCATCAACATAAAAGACGCGCTCACTGCCATGGAAAATGGTGCGCGCTTGGCCCTTGGAGTTGCGGCTGCTTGTGCGTGTACCGGCATTGTTATTGGCGTGGTAACGCTTTCTGGCATGGGACTTAAGCTGGCTAACGCCATTGTGGAACTTTCCGGCAATAGCTTTTTCTTAACGCTCTTTTTGACCATGCTTGCATCCATCGTACTCGGTATGGGGCTTCCCACCACCGCTAAATACATTGTGCTCGCAACCATTGCCGCGCCGGCCATCAAGACCTTTGGCGTGCCGGACATTGCCGCACACTTATTTATCATGTATTTTGGTATCTTGGCAGACTTAACGCCACCTGTGGCGCTTGCTGCCTACGCCGCTGCCGGCATAGCCCAGTCAGAGCCCAATAAAACAGGATTTACGGCGGTCAAGCTGGCCTTTGCAGGCTTTTTGATCCCCTATATTTTCTGCTATAATCCCGGTTTATTAATGATTGGCGCCACCGGACTTGAGGTGACCTTCTATGTGGCAACAGCAGCCATAGGCATTATGGCTCTGTCCTTTGCCAATGTGGGCTACTGGATGCGCAATCTTTACTTCTGGGAACGTATCCCCTTGGTGGGTGCAGCCATTTCACTCATTATCCCCGGCTATCTCACCGATGGCATCGGGCTAGGCATTTTGATTGCGGTATACTTTACGCAAAAGACATTCCCACTCGGACCACGAGGAACGGGTTTACAAGAAGCCTAAGCATTTAGCCATAAGTTATTGAACACTTAAGAGTAGGGTAAATTTTGCCCTACTCTTTTTT
>CAYJHU010000224.1:0-2448 GCA_964369655.1 uncultured Desulfovibrionaceae bacterium
AAGTAAATTGCGCCTACTTTTGATTTTCGGTCGCACAAACTAGTGTTTATGCTCCATGAGAGCCTGCATAATGAATTATGCAGACTTTCAAATCTATATTTCTCTTGAGAGAAAGTCAATTTGTGCGCAAGATATGTTTGAGCGAATATGTTTTAATTTTTAAGGATATAAATAACATGTCGATGAATATTCCTGATAATTCACATTGCAATGCATTGTATATTTTGTTATCTTTAATGAGGAAGGGAGGCGTATTATGAAGAAATTACTGGTGATGGGCATAGGAAATATGTTGCTAACCGATGATGGAGTAGGGGTTTTTGCCGCGCAAAAGTTGCTTGAAGAAAAGTTTGCTGACAATGTCACAATCATTGAGGCCGGCACCTTCACCCAAGATGTATTTTACCTTTTTGAGGGGTATGAGGCGGTGCTCGTGCTTGATATTGTGCATGCTAACGGGGATCCGGGCAGTATTTATAAGTTGAGCGAAGCTGACCTTGTGGACAATGAAAAACAGCGCCTTTCCATCCACGATATTGATCTTATTGATTCTTTAAATATGGCGGAGCTTTTGCACGGACATAGACCGCATATTCAAGTGCTTGGCATGGAGCCTTATGACTTTACTTCTTGGAATATTGGCCTTTCCGCGCCGGTGCAAGAAAAGTTTGAAGATTATCTAACCATTGCCCGTAAGGAAATATCTAGTATTACGGCTGATTTTGCAAAGGAATGTTGATATGTGTTTAGCTGTTCCTGCGCAGATTGTAGAACTTTTGGATCATGGCATGGCTAAGGCTCGTGTGGGTGAAGGGCAAACCTTTATTACCACATCCGTGATGCTTTTGCCGGAAGAAGCGGCCATTGGGGATTATGTTATTATTCATGCCGGTTTTGCTTTGCATAAGGTGCGTGAAGAAGATGCTAAAGAAACCATACGCTTATATCGTGAAATCATTGCCATGGAAGGCACCGGTGAAAATACTTAAATTAGGGTTTTGTGGATAGATGTCGTGGAAACATTTCAATTTTTAGAAGAAACTGGCCCTGTATTATTGCTTGATATTGGGAGTGGAACCCAAGATGTTTTACTCGCGCGTCCACAAATGACACCGGAAAATTGGCCACAATTTGTTCTTCCTGCTCCTGCGTGTTTGATTGCGCAAAAAATACGAGAGCTTACGCAGAGCAAAAAAGATATTTGGCTGTACGGGCACAATATGGGTGGCGGTTTTGTGAAAGCCTTGCGTGCTCACAAAGAAGCCGGTCTTTCGGTCTACTGTACGCAAAGTGCCGCAGCGGCCATCCACGATAATCTTGAACGCGTACAAGCGCTTGGCTTTGAAATATGTGAAACCGCTCCGCGTAGCGCTGTTCCCGTGTATTTGGCTGATTATCAAAATGCCATGTGGGAAAATTTGCTGACGCAATGGGGGCTTCCCTTACCGAATATGGTTGTTGCAGCAGTGCAAGACCACGGGGTGTTTCCGCAAGGAAATCGACTTGGCAGAATGCAAAGCTGGACTGCTCTGTTACAAAAAAATCCCTTCCCTCAAAGCTGGTTATATACCAATGTTAATGCTCAGTGCCCTCAAAATACTCGCCTTGCCTCTTTGCAAAGCTTAACGGGCGGACCGGTGGCAGATACGGGTACAGCGGCTATTTTAGGCATGCTCTCTGTGCCGGAAGTGTCAGCGCGCTCTATGCGTGAAGGCATAACCATTATTAATGTGGGCAATAGTCATACTTTGGCCATGCTTATTTATGCCAATCAAGTGCTAGGGATTTTTGAGCATCATACCGGTCAACAATCGCTGGAAGAATATTTACAAGATTTACAGGATTTTCGACTCGGCTGGTTGCCTGATGAAAAGGTACGTGCCAGTGGTGGGCATGGGGTGGCCTTTGCGCCGCGTGTGGAAGAGGCAGGCTCTTTTGCGCCAACTTTTATTATTGGGCCACAGCGTGAGCGTTTGCGTGGGCAGGGGCAATTTTTGGCACCGCACGGACAAATGATGCTGGCTGGGTGTTATGGGCTTTTGCATGCCGCTAAGAATTTGTCAGGTTGTTGAAAAACTTCACATTGCGTCGTCAGATTCGTTTTTTGCTCCAGTTACGTATGTCTTAATACGCGCCTTCCGCAAAAAACATCTTCTTCCTCGCACTGCACAGTTTTTGAACAGCCTGTAGTAAAGTTACAAAATAGAGAATTTAGCGAAAAATCCAATTTTAACTTTTGTAACAGGTTGTTATACTCGAAATAAAAAATATAGGAAATAAAATGGAAGTATTTGATCAAGCAGAGTTATGGTCGCGTGAAACCATTGAAGATGTTCAAAAAAAGCGCCTTTGTTCCACCATCGAACAAGCCTCTAAATGTGACTTTTATGCACAACGCCTTGCCGAAGCCGGAATTAGTGCTGACTCTATTCAAAGCGTTAAAGATAT
>CAYJHU010000224.1:2548-4147 GCA_964369655.1 uncultured Desulfovibrionaceae bacterium
TATGGGCTATTTACCGGCGGGCTTGGTATTCACTACGGAGCTGAGCGCCTCGGCTGTTTCACCATTCCTGCAGGGGCGGGAAATTCACGCCGTCAGTTAAAGCTTGTCAAAGATTTTAAGACAACGGCGGTGCATATTTTACCTTCTTATGCGCTTATTTTGGGTGGACATTTGGAAGAAGCCGGCGAAAATCCACAAGATCTTTCCTTGCGTATTGCGCTTATTGGGGCTGAGCCGTACACAGAAGAGTATAGAAGGCGCATTGAAAAAATGTTTGCCATGAAAGTATATAATTCCTATGGTTTATCAGAGATGAATGGCCCGGGTGTTGCTTTTGAATGCACTTGCCAAGACGGTATGCATGTGTGGGAAGATGCCTATATTCCAGAGATTATTAATCCGGAAACCGGAAAAGCCGTACCAGATGGTGAGGTGGGTGAACTTGTGATGACTTGCCTTTGTCGTCAAGGTATGCCCATCTTACGCTACCGCACGCGTGACCTCACGCGCTTTATCCCTGGCAAATGCGCTTGCGGGCGCGAGCATCGCCGTATTGACAGAATTTTGGGACGCGCCGACGATATGTTTATCCTAAAGGGTGTGAATATTTATCCCATGCAGATAGAGCAAGTCATTATGAACTTTAGGGAAGTTGGACAAAATTATCTGATTATCCTTGAAAATGATGGTGTTGCCGACCATATGCGCGTGCAGGTTGAAATACGCGAAGAGTGCTTCGTTGAAGATATGCGTATTTTGCGCTCACTGCAAAAAAATATTGCCGGACGTTTACGCGATGAAATTCTCGTCACACCTAAAGTGGAGTTAGTTGCCGCAGGTACCATCCCAACTACGGAAGGAAAAGCCGTGCGTGTACAGGATTTACGAGAAAAATAATGGAATTGGTCATTCCCTATACTCTATCAACTATTTTTGTGACTGGCTTTATGGCCGTCCTCGGTTTTGTGCTTTTTTTGAATATTTTTAGCTTGCCGGCCAATTGGATTATGCTGGCATTGATAGCTTTATGGAAATACATCTATCCGGACACCGCCTCCATGACTGCAACTTTCTTTATTATTTTGACAGTTTTAGCTATAGTCGGTGAAGTTTTGGAATTTGGACTACAGGTGGCTAAGGCTAAAAAATATGGCTCATCCTCGTCGGGAACTTTTGCCGGAATAGTTGGTGCCATCATTGGTGCCATAGTGCTAGCCCCGCTTTTCTTTGGCATTGGTGCACTCATTGGTGCGGTGCTAGGGGCATGGATTGGTTGCTATATTATGGAAGTCGCTAAAGGCCGCCCGCAAAAAGAAGCCGTAGATGCCGCCTTTGGGGCCATGGTAGGGCGTTTTTTAGGTACTGTGGTCAAATGCGGCATCGGCGGCATCATGCTCGCCGTCACCGGGCGCTATATTTGGCCAGAAGAACCGGTACAAGAAGAGATTGTTTTTCTTTTAAAGAATACTGTTTTTGCATAGATTTGTTTTTTGTGGGGGAGGGACGCCTAGGCGCACGATATCCGTACGGCTCGTTCCTCGCCTACGGCTACAAGCCCTTCGGATCGGTTTTTGGAAAAAAGTTTTTCCCTCCCCCACA
>CAYJHU010000225.1:0-2812 GCA_964369655.1 uncultured Desulfovibrionaceae bacterium
GGGGGAAACTTTTTTTCAAAAAAGTTTCCCCCCATAAAAACACCCATTATAATAATTAATAAGCGTGATCGTCTTCAAGTTCTTCAGCGGTTACTTTACCTGAGAAGGTTACGTACATCCAGGCTTGGTAGGCGATTACGAGTGGGATGCAGGCTAGGGTAACGCCCAGCATGATTTTGAGGGTGAGTGGGCTTGAGGCTGCGTTAAAGGCGGTGACGGTAAAGGCAGGGTCCATGTTGGAAATGATAATTCCGGGGAACATGCCGAGCACGCCAAAGAAGGTAACGCCAAGAATATATACGCCGCTGCATGCCCAGGCTATGATGAGTTTGCCTTGTGCTAGCATGACTCTTACACCGATGAGGCCGGCTAGGGCGATTACGGGCACGAGGAAGAGAGCGGGCATATCAAGATAGTTGGCATAGAGGTTGGTGTACATGGCAGTGAGTACAAGGAAAGCCACTAAGAGAATGAGCATGATGGGCCAAAGCACGATGGCGGTGCTGATGGCGCGTGTTTGCAGGTCATCTTCTGATTTAAAGGCAAGCCAGAGGGAGCCATGTAGGCAGAACATAACGAGGAAGAACACGCCGCCGGCGATGCCGTAGGGGCTTAGGAGCTTGAGCAGGTTGCCGTGATAGACGCCGTCGCCGTCAATGGGGATACCCATAAAGAGGTTGGCAAAAGCTACACCAAATAGGATGGCGGGGATGATATTGGAGATAAAGTGTACTTTATCCCAAAAAGCTGCCCAGAGGGGGTGATCTTCTTTGTTGCGAAATTCAAAGGATACCGCGCGGAAGATCAGTGCAAATAAAATAATTAATAAAGGTGCATATAAAGCAGAGAACATGACAGCATAGGCTTTTGGGAAAGCTGCAAAGGTCACACCGCCTGCGGTGATGAGCCATACTTCGTTGCCGTCCCAAAATGGGCCTGCGGCATTGAAGACGACGCGAGTTTCGTGCTCATTCTTGGCAAGAAAGGGGAGTAGGGTGCCAAGGCCGAGGTCAAAACCATCAAGTATAAAATACATAGCCCACAAAAGGCCCCAGAGTATGAACCAAGTAGTTTCTAACATATCAACTCCTTATACTTTTGGGCCTTTAATGGCGTTTTTGCGTAAGAGATAAATATCTATAAGGCCGAGCATGGTATAAACGACAATGAAGGCCACCAGTGAGATGGCTACATTGCCGGGAGGTACGGGGGATACGGCGTCGGTGGTGCGCATAAGTCCATAGACAATCCATGGCTGGCGTCCCACTTCTGCCACAGCCCATCCGAGCATGATAGCTATATAGGGTAGGGGGATACACCAAACAAGGCAGCGCATAAGCCAAGGGCTCATGTTTTCATCACGTTTGCGCTGGATGAAGGCTAAAAGGCCAAGGGTGATAAATATGACTCCCATGCCTACCATTGTTCTGAAGGAGAGGAAGGTTATTAAAAGAGGCGGACGGTCTTCTTTGGCAAAGTCTGAGAGACCTTTAACTTCAGCATCGGCGTTGCCATATGCGAGTATGGAAGTCACGCCGGGGATGCTGATAAATTCGAAGCTATTTTTTTCTTCTTCTGCATTTGGCCAAGCAAAAAGATGCATGGGGGCATTTTTTTCTGTTTTCCATAATGCTTCCATGGCGGCAAATTTGGCTGGTTGATACTTTGCAACTACTTCACCTTGGTGGTGACCGGTTGCGCCCACAAGCAAAGCCATGACCAATGTAAAGGGGGCAGCCATACGGAATGATGCACTAAAAAATTTAACATGGCTTTTGCGTAATAGGTGCCATGCTGACACCCCAAGCACAAAGAAGCCGCCCAGCATCCAGGCTGAGATAACTGTATGAAAATATTGACCCCATGCGTAGGGGTTGGTGATAACTGTTAAAAAGCTTTCAAGCTCTGCGCGGCCGTTGCGAATGACATAGCCGATGGGGTTTTGCATCCAGCCGTTGGCTAAGATAATCCATACGGCAGAAATATTGCCTGCAAGGGCTACCATGTAAATGGCAAATAAGTGGACTTTTTTACTAACTTTTTTCCAACCAAAGACCCAAACGGCGATGAAGGTTGATTCTAAGAAGAAAGCTACGGTTGCCTCAACAGCAAGTAAAGAACCAAAAATATCACCTACATACTCAGAGTAGCGTGACCAGTTGGTCCCGAATTGAAATTCAAGGGTTATGCCTGTGACAACACCAAGGGTAAAGTTAATGACAAAAAGCTTGCCCCAGAATTGACATTGCTTTTTCCAAAATTCATCCCCTGTGCGTACATAGCGTGTTTCCATCCAAGCTAATAAGACGGAGAGACCAAGCGTAAGTGGTACAAAAACAAAGTGAAAAAATACGGCTACAGCAAATTGTAACCGCGACAACAAGACGACATCCATGCGACCTCCAATGTTTAATACGTGTATGAACAATTTTCTTTGTTGATACCAGTTCCTAATAGTACTAATTTTACTCTATAATGACAAGTGTTTTTATTTGTCGTATTTTAATTGACGAATTGGAGCAGAACGGGTAGATATCAGGCGCGAAAGCGAGTTTTTCGCAAATATTAGTCCCCTCAAGAAGTTTTTGCAGAAAAATAAAAGCTTGGCAGACTTTATGAGGTTTTTGATTAACTTGCATATGAAGAATATGCCAAACAAGTAAAGGATTTTTTGTGTCAACATCACCGCAAATCACTGCAAACCCTGCCCCCATTGGCCTTGCGGCCTTTGGCATGACCACAATTTTATTAAATATTCATAATGCCGGCTTTTTTGAGCTTAATGTTATGATTATGGGCATGGGCATTTTTT
>CAYJHU010000225.1:2822-4140 GCA_964369655.1 uncultured Desulfovibrionaceae bacterium
CATTGCACAAATCATTGCCGGCTGTATGGAATTTCGTCGTGGTAATACCTTTGGCAGTACTGCTTTTGTTTCTTATGGCTCGTTTTGGTTAACCTTGGTGTTCTTATGGACAGCTAAAAATGCTGGTTTGCCTGCCGCCACTCCTTTTGCCCTTGGTTGGTACCTTGCCATGTGGGGTATTTTCACCGGATTTATGACCATAGGCACTTTAAAGGGCGCGCTCATAGGAAAGTTAATTTTCTCTTCTTTGACTGTTCTTTTTGCTCTTCTTGCTGCTGCTAACTTTACACACGCTAGCCCAGAGCTTTCGCATAGTATTCACGTACTTGCCGGTTATGTGGGTATAGTGTGCGGAAGTTTTGCCCTTTATGAGGCTGTGGGCATTGTTATTAATGATAAGCATGGTAAAGTTGTCTTCCCCATGGGTTAATCATTAAAATAGTAATCAAAAATACCTTTTAAAATAATTAACCCCGAAAAGCATATTTTATGTTTTTCGGGGTTAAACATTATTGCTCTACAATCACCAGTATATCATTTTCTTTTATAATGGTTTTGCCACTTGGAATAATGGTTTTGCCTTCTCGTAAAATCATGACGACCAGTTTTTCCGCATGCGGGGCAAAGCTGGCTATGCTTTTTTCTATCCATTCACTTTCTGCTTCAATATGTAATTCTGAGATGTTAAAATTTATTTTCTCATGATTTTTTGGGGCACAGAGCACCACAGTGTCATTGAGCGCAAAAGTGCTTTCTCCGCCATGCAAGATATTCTTTCCTTCGCGTAATAACATGATGGCGAGCATACCTGGGGGAATGTGAACATTCCGTAAAGCTTGATTAATCCAAGGATGCCCATCCTGTATTGTTAGGGATATAAAGCTGACACTTTTGTTTTCAACATAGTCGTTAAAACTTTTTGAATCGTCAATACTGTCATCACACATATTGAGCCAGCGCGCTACTGGTGACAAAAGCGTTCCCTGAAAACTTATGGATATCAGAACAATACAAAATACCGTGTGGAATAAGGCGCCTGGAGTTTGAGCCTCATGCACCGTAGCCATGATGGCAAAAACAACTGAGGCTGCTCCGCGCAGACCAGCAAAGGATACCAATAATTGTTGCGGTAAGCTACATCTTAGGGGCGTAAGGCAGAGCGTAACAGCCAAAGGACGCACGACGAAGGTGAGGAGCAAGCAGATAATCAGTGAAGAAACAAATACTTCCGGAATAAGTTTTGGGGTTGCCAAAAAGCCAAGGATGAAAAAAATAAGCATTTGGGTAAGGCTTGTAAATCCATCAAAAAATGCCACCA
>CAYJHU010000226.1:0-4136 GCA_964369655.1 uncultured Desulfovibrionaceae bacterium
TAAGCAAAACAAAGCTTACCTACGCTTAAATTTGAGTTGTTAAGGCTCGACTAAAATAGCTCAATTAGCTGAAAAATTATAAAATAAACTTATAAATGTGCGACAAATATAAGTGGGATTTATAATATACAAAGCGTATATTATCGTCCCACTTTTTATTTCTTTGCCATATTGAGGAGTGTATATCTATAATGAGTATTCTTGCCTTTTAAGGCGAAACACCGTACAAAATGCGTGGGCAGTCCTCTGAGTTCAAGCAAGGAGGATATGCTTATGGAGCATTTTCTGCTAGATATTCTTGCTACAACTGTAGCAAGTATTATCGCTGGCGTGGTTCTAAATTGGATTATTAAATAACCCACAAGAATCAAGCCCGGCAGGACTGATACTCCATACCGGGCTTGATTCTTGTAATTCAACCAATTACAGGGGGATTGCCCAAGGGCAGGGGTGTTAACGCACTTCCTGCCCAACCTGTATCTATTAAATAAATGCGCAAAAATGCTTTGTCAAGCCCTTTATGTGCAAATTTTAACGATACCTTACTTTTTTTAGCCCTTTAACTTATTTTTGGAGAAAGAGATGACTAAAGCTGACCTAATAGAAAAAATTGCCACCAATGCCAACATGACCAAGGCTGCGGCAGAACGTGTACTTAATTCCATGCTTGAAGCCATGAGCGAAGGACTAAAAAACGATGAAAAAATTACCCTCACTGGCTTTGGCTCTTTTGCAGTAAACAGCCGCAAAGAGCGCAAAGGCCGCAATCCACGCACTGGTGCAGAACTCACCATTCCTGCTAGTAAAACAGCTAAATTTACTCCAAGTAAGGTTTTGAAAGAGTCCTTGAAGTAATTTTCATGTATTTTTACATCGCTATGCATTTATTTAGGAACAGCCACTAGGTAGTGTCGTCAAATTAAAAAAAGTATGTTATACATCTTTCAACAAGACGTTGGAGGATTTATGCAAGCACATCGTAGGCATGATATTTCGGATAAAATGTGGGAAAATATTTCTCCCCATTTAAGCGGTAAGAAAGGGAAAGTTGGACGTCCAGCTTCCGATAATAGGTTGTTTATAAATGCAGTTTTTTGGATTTTACGTACCGGTGCTCCGTGGAGAGATTTGCCACCTGACTATGGCGATTGGAAAAATACACATCGCCGTTTTTGCCGCTGGCGTGATAAAAACATGTGGGAAAGCATTCTTGAGGCTGTTATTGATGCGCCGGACTTTGAATGGCTTATGATTGATGCAAGTCATTGCAAAGTTCACCCCCATGCATCTGGGGCAATCGGTGGCAACGAAAGTATGTCAAGGACTAAAGGGGGCTCAATACCAAGATACATTTGGCCGTGGATGCGAATGGTATGCCGCTCAGAGTCATTATTACAGAAGGTACCAGAGCTGATTGCAAGGAAGCATGTGCGCTAATTGATGGCTTTACAGCAGAAAATTTATTGGCTGATCGCGGTTATGATACAAATGAAATTTTAGCGAAGGCTACTGAAAATTAAATGATTACAACTATTCCTCCCAAAAGAAACCGGAAAGAGTTGCGTAATTATGATGAACATTTATATAAAGTGCGCCATCTCGTAGAAAATGCTTTTTTGCACTTAAAAAGATGGAGAGGAATAGCAACTCGCTATGCAAAAAGAACGCAGTCATTTCTAGCCGCAGTCCAAATCAGGTGCATATACCTCTGGGCTGAAATAATTTGACGACACTATCTAAGTAGCTATACAATGATGTGATGATTTTAATTTTTGAACTGATTTTTAACACAACTATTATAGTTTTCAAATTGGAAACCATGTGCCAATGAAAGTTTTTAAGCAAGTATTTGAGATTAAAAATGGGCGATTAGCCCCAGCATGGCTTATTTTTAGCTTAAGCTTCATTTTATCACATGGAATACCGGGGGTTATCCCTCTTCTGCCTCTTGTTTCAAAAATATTACAAGTGTCCACTTCAGAAATAACTCTTTTACTGTCATACTTTACATTCTCAGCATTAATTTTCACGGGCATTTGGGGCATTCTCATTACTCGCTTAAATCAATCCGTTTTACTCTTGATAGCACTTGCATGTTACTTTTTGGGTGGCATATTATGCTCATTAACAGACAGCATTAATGCACTGATATTTTATCGAGTTTTACAGGGTGTGGGGTCTGCTGGTATACATCTAATCAGCGTTCTTTTAACCACACAATATTATCAAGGACAAGAAAGAGCCAAGATTATGGGAACGTCCTTCGCTGTCATGTCGGTTGGGTTATTTACCATGCCTCTACTTTCAGGCTTCTTGGCATCATATTCTTGGAAATTTTCTTTCATCGCTTTACAACTGCCAACTCTTATACCTGTTATTATTTTCTTTTTTACGCAAAAAATATCAAAGCCAGTGCAAAACAAGAAAAAACATAACCTTACTGACTATAAAAAACTTTTTGCTAATCCTAAAATACTTGCTCTTTTCCTTGGATTTTTTCTTATTTCTGGAATTGATATTACGCTTCCGCACTTGCTTTCTCTCTATACTTCACAAGAGTTCAACTTTAGCACAAGTCAAATAGGTACTATTTATTCTATTGGAAATATTGGCTTAATAATTGGTTCAGGCTTCCTTATGAAGAAATTGTCAAAATTAAAATATTTTCCATATATAATATTAACATCTGGCTTGTTCATTAGCTTTTGCATTTTTATAATTTTGCATGTTAATACTTTGTATTTTTTTGCTTTATTGCTTTTTATGTATTATATTACTTCTGGAACAATTATGCCATTTTTGAATTATAGCCTGTCTATCTCTGTGCCAAAAGAAATTTTAGCACCTGCTATTACAATGTTCATGATAAGCTTGCGGCTAGGACAAGGGATTATAAGTTACTTATTTTCATACATAGCAAGTACGCAAGGCTACGCTATAGCAATATACACTACAGTGTCATGCTATATATTAATGATAACGTTAATTTTTTATTTTATGTTCAATAATAGTGTGTTTGACGCTAAATCTGAATAATTTTTTGATTGCTAAATTTTCATGTAATGAACTGAGAAGAATTATTTAAGCGTTATATTGTAATGACAAGATGCTCCACCACGAATACACGAATTAACAAGTTTTACTTGCGCCGTTTATCATCGTAAACTGGTGCGTCAAGACCATATGCAAGACGAGCAATTATGTGACCACGGACACCAATTTCACGAGATAAGTCCGCAAATGTCATATTATACTCTTTAAGCAGACGCAAAATGCTTGTTTCGCACTCATCATAAAACATTTCAAAATTCTTACTTCTTTTACGCATTATGCCACCCTCATGGTTATGCTTGATGCTGGTGCTTCAACAGGACTTGGTAATTTTTCCTTTGGTGTCCATTCACTTATATAGCCCGGTTCATCTTGCATTCTTTGTAGTTCACGAATGACGGCAGAATGGTTTTCACGCACAAGGGCTAGTTCCTCAAATTGCCCAAAGGGCTTGTCGATACTCGCCTTGATGGTTTCCATTTCTGATTTTTCACGCTTGGTATTTTCACGGTAATTGTCCATAGACTTATCCATTCCCTTATCCAAAAAGTTGTCTATACGTTGAAAAAAGCCCGATAAACTGAGTTTTTCATCGTAGGTATAGATAAGATTTTCAGGGGCATATTCTATGTCGCTTCTGCCCTTTAGCGTAAAAGAAAATTGGTCTGTTTGGCCTCTGGCACGAGCATAAATGGTAAATCCACGATACTTACCAATTTCTGAGCTTTTGCCTAGCTTCATACTTTCTTTTACGCCGTCAATGATAAAGCCTTTGAGCTTTTCACTATCTTTATCGGTGTGCATTTTCCCATCCTTGAAGAAATGTAAGCGTATGCGCTCCTTGCCGCTATCCATGTATTTGTCGGTATTGCTGTCACGATGACCACTATCCAAAGCATGGTTTTCTTCACGCTTTGCCAGCCGTGCATCCGCTGAAGCAAGCATTTTTAAGCTGTCACGCATACGATGCTGTGAGCGTTGATACTGTGAATATAAAGCCTCTAGCTTGCGTAAATCACTGGCAAGCTGTACTTGCATGAGGATAAGGGGATTACCACTGGCAGCGGCCTTCATTTCGGCAGCAT
>CAYJHU010000227.1:0-4108 GCA_964369655.1 uncultured Desulfovibrionaceae bacterium
GCCGCAGTGGCCGATGCGCTGGCCGTTGCCGCTCCTGCGCGTATTTCTGCAATATATTCCGTAGGTGTCATCTCTTCCGTAACGTCTACCTTGACTGTACGCTCTAAAGCTTCAAAAAGTTGTTGGCGTTCTGCCGTGGCTCTATCCAGCGCACTTTCAATAACTTCTGGATCAAAGCGCGTGCCTGTCACAAGATCAACCTCTTGCACAAAAGGCATGTTGCGCAAAATAACTAATTTATAATCCACGGGCAGCGGAGCATTGTCATGCAAATAAGTTAGGGTGCCCCCGCTTGGTGTAAGTTCCACCGACCACCCAAGGGCAGGGCTTATTGTGCCGTCGGGATGACTTATTTCAACAAGTAGCTGGCTTTGCTCCCACACCTTAAAAGTAAAGGGAAAGGTTGTGGTCACGCCATTACCTAAGAACACCGCCTTTGAAACATTATTAGTAAGCATGGCTCCCCCCATTTCTACTAAGAATCCAAGTGTCCGGCTTTTCTTTTTCTCGCCCCTCATTGCTGTCTGCTTGCACGGCTTTTGGAATGGAACGCAAATATAATTCCTCAAGCTCGCCAATACGGCCGGCATTATTTTTAAGCAGGGATACGGCAATCATGGCTGCTAACTTGCGCGCCAGCATCATCACAAATAGATCATCAAAAAGCGTCACGTCTTCAATGTCTGCCGTATACGAAAGCAAAGCTTTGTCAACATTACATAAAAGCAAGCGGTTTTTGCTTACTCCATCATGCACAAGCACATAACGTCCACTTTCGTCATCTCCCATTTGATTATAATCCTTGCCGCCGGGATATAGTCGTAAAGCACGCAGCATGTCTGTTGGGAGGGCATAGGCAAATCCATATTGTTCTTCATAGCCAGTAGGTAAGGCTACGGCGGCAAGCCATGCCCTGCGCTGGGCAAAACTCCAAGGATAATCGCGCAAAGCTTGGCGGCGTGCACTATCCCAATATAAGGAGCATTGCACAGCCTCAAGGGCTTTTTCATCTTCGCTGGCTACGGTGCGCGTTCCTATAAAGCCCAGCGCCATATTCCAAATGGTAATTTTTGTGGTCATGTCTATTCCTTTAATTTTGGGTGCTTGCGGTACTGTAATGCGCTATTGCGTTATTGCGCTATTACGAAATGCCGCAATAAGGCAGTACCGCAAGCACTTTTATTTAATCTTCAAAAGGCTTAGCCCATGACTATTCCTTTAGAAATATACTGACCATCTTCATAGGACTCGTCCTCAAAACCGCTGATAGCGCAAAAAAGCTTGCCTGCCGTTGCGGTGCCCGTGACGGTTACCTTTAAACGAATCCAAGGGTTTACCACGGTGCGAGGTAAAAAACGCCAGCCCGAACGCTTGCCGACTTTAAAATCAGCGGCATTTATGGTGATTGATGCACCGCTAACACTGGTATAGGTGCCGTTTTGTGCATCGGATTGCTCAAGGCTCAAGGTCACAGAGGTGGCTCCGGCCAAATCTTCGGTAAAGCGGGTGTCAATTAAGATGGGCGCCACTTTTCCGGGAAGAAGCAATGAGTTCAGCGCAATGGCTGTGCCTGTGTCGGTTTTTACGGCTCCTTCAAATAAAATCAAATGACTGTCGATAATCATGCGAAATCCTTTGGTTTGAGTGTAGTGTTATATACTTAAATGGCTGTTTCAGTAGATAAAATAGCATCACACTGGCGCAATGGGCGCCCAAAAATGAGTGGCATGCCTTCGGACTTAAAGGCTTCACCATAGACCAAGTGCACATTGCCTGCGTCGGTGGATTGAAGTTCAATGGCAGCCATAAGGTCCTCATTGCCATACCAAACTGCCTTTTGGCGCAGCACTTCCGGCATCATGTTTTTTCCTGTAATAAAAAGTTGTTGCAAGTCCACAAAGCCTTCTTCCCCTTTGCGCTTGTTCAACATATTCACAGGAATATTGGCAATGCGCACGCAAGAGCGCCAATCGCGCAAGGCAAGGCCAAGGGACCACTGATAGCGGTTGACGATGGCTTCATAGTGACGTCCTTCAGAATCTTCAACTGTTTGAATTCCTAGGTCTTTATGTTCAAAACCACCACGACTGCCCTTAGGATAAATGCCATGTATAGAACGCTCGCCCCATGAGATGAGCCAAGCAGAAGTCACGTCCCCCGTACCGCCTGCATCAATGACATTGGGTGCATCCTTGGCGGGATAGCGCATGGCAAGGCCCTTAAATTCATCGGGATTTACGTCAGAATTTCCATAGAACAAGGTACGCACAGCCTTTTGGCGCATGGCTTCAGCAAAAGCCACCGATTCCCCATCAATGAAGCGCGAGGCATTGTCCCCGTAGAGGTTTGACTCCGCTTCATCAATCATCATACGGCTTTCCATCATGGAGCATGGCTCTTTGACCTGCGTCCACTGGCTTTTGCTGTAGGGGATGCCCTGATACAAACGACGCCAATACACTTCTGGCAAGCCGGTACGAATGCGCGTTAAGTGTCCATCACTTTGGTTTGATTCCATAAATTGCACGTCATCAAGAATGTCATTGCTTTCATTCATAAGCTCAATGATGGAGCCGGCTGGATCGCCATAGTAAAAATCACGTAGTTCTGCCAAGGTTGCCACTAAACCTAAATTCTTATTTGCCATGTTTTAAGCTCCTTTATTTATTGTATTTGCCGTACAAGCGTTCATGTCTTGGTAATTGGCGCGGTGCAGAATTTCCAAAAAGCACATCATCTTCCATATGTGCCTTACCAATGGCTGCCAAAAACCGTATTACGTGAGGATTATTAGCATATCCTGTTTCTTGCAAAATGTCGTAAAGCTTGTATTCAGGGTCAAAGCGCGCAAGGCCGGCTTTGGCATAGGCAAGGGTATCTTGTATGGCAACGCCGCCAAGATCTTTGTCCTTGCGCACTTCTTCCGCCCAGCCTTCTACTTGCTTGCGGTATTGCGTTTTATGCTCTTGCTCATTGCGGTTAGCCATATCAAGGAGCATTTGCGCCCTTTCATTGCTGAGCCCCAGCTGCCTTGCTTGCGCTTCAAAAAGCACTTGCTGGGCTTCGTTTAAGGTCATGTCCTCAGGGATTGTTAGCGCATAGCAAGTTTTTTCCCCATTTTCCTGTTCTGGTAATCCTTCATCATCTAAGAGAGTTGCGCAGATTTTTTTGCCCTTTTTTTCTTTCGCATTTGCATTAGGCTCTTGCCTTTTGTGCATGTTATTAGCCATGTTTTTCCTCCTCATACTCCATGATTAATTGTAGAATGCTTTGTGCACTTTGCCCTGTACCCAGCCAGCGTAAAAACAATCGACCTTCTCTACGCACCATGAGTAAGCGGACAGCTTCGCGCAAAGCTCTGTCAAAGCTTTTTTGCGCCTTTTGCACCTCATGGTCTTTGTGATGCAGGGTATTGAAGACATCTTCTTGCATCATATTATTTTTTCATCCTTTTTATGGTGCTTAGTGCTGATGCTGTTTATCAGCATGGCTGCAACACTATTGTCATCAAGCTTCACCTTTAAAAGCCCTTCCATAGCCTTTGCGACACTTTCAAAGCCTTGCAGTTTTTGTTTTTGCTTTTCTTGCTCAGCTTGTTGCGATATTGCGCTTTCTTGTTGCGCTTTTCGTAATTCGCGAGTTTTATTTACTTCTTCGCTTGAACGCAAAATCCCTGGCGCCACACCTAAGTATTCAGCATATTCTTCCACCGCCTTATCTGTATGCAAGGTGTCTACAGTTTCAGGCTTCAGGGCAGAGAGGTTTTGCACAAAGCCTACGAGCCTATCCACTGAAGCTGTGCTCACCATTTTTTGTGCTTGCGCAAGTAGGCTTACAAATTCCACCTTAAGGCTATGCTCTTCAAAGCCGGCTGGCCTTGGCGGTAGCATGTCATGCCGTGACATGAGAGCAAAGGTGCGTTTGATGAGCGGGGTAAAGAGTTCAAAATGCAGCCTTTCCAGCGCAGGGCCAAGCAAAATGAGCTTTTCTTCTTCGCGTACTGCCACCTCCTTGGCAGTTATTTTTTGGTTTTTTCCATCAAGCAAAAGTCGAAATAAATCATTGTATAAACCTTGCTGAATTTGTTTTTGCACATCTTGCATGGCAA
>CAYJHU010000228.1:0-4042 GCA_964369655.1 uncultured Desulfovibrionaceae bacterium
TTCGTGGCGATAAAAGTCTTTTTTTTTAACGAGCATTTTACCGCCACAACATACAATCAAGCGTTATTCTATTCTCCCCTTTTCAAAAATTTCTACAAACAGCAAAAATAAAATTTTCTCATTTTTCCTTGCATTAAAAGTTTTTTTCAGTAATAATTCCTAATAGTCGATTAGTGGTCTATATTAGTCCAAGTTTTTGCCTTATATTGTTTATCATTGTGTCATTTTGTTGTGAATGTAAACCGTAAAATAAGGAGAAATCATGTCTGACAAAAAACTCACCACCGCCGCCGGTTGTCCCGTAAGTGGAAGCACCAATGTCGTTACTGCCGGTAAACGCGGCCCCATGCTTTTACAAAATCCTTGGTTTATAGAAAAATTAGCTCACTTTGACCGCGAAGTCATCCCAGAGCGCCGCATGCACGCCAAAGGCTCTGGCGCCTATGGCACTTTTACCGTGACCCATGACGTAAGTAAATTTACCAAAGCGACAATGTTTTCAAGCATTGGCAAAAAGACGGATTTGTTTTTGCGTTTTTCCACTGTTGCCGGTGAACGTGGCGCCGCCGATGCTGAAAGAGATATTCGTGGTTTTGCCATAAAATTTTACACTGACCAAGGCAATTGGGATCTTGTGGGCAACAACACACCTGTCTTTTTTATGCGTGACCCCCTAAACTTCCCTGACCTTAACCACGTTGTAAAAAGAGACCCCAAAACCCATATGCACAATGGCACAAGCAATTGGGATTTTTGGACATTGCTTCCAGAAGCTTTGCATCAAGTCACCGTTCTTATGAGCGATAGAGGCATACCTGCAAGCTATCGCCATATGCATGGTTTTGGCAGTCATACCTATAGCTTACTCAATGCCAACAACGAGCGCTTCTATGTAAAATTTCACTTTGTCTCACAGCAAGGCATTAAAAATCTTACAGATGCTGAGGCAGAAGCCATCATTGGTAAGGACAGAGACAGCCACCACCGCGATTTATTTGAAGCCATTGAGCGCGGTGAATTCCCAAAATGGACACTATTTTTCCAAGTTCTGCCCGAAGCCGAAGCCTTAAAGCTCCCCTACCATCCTTTTGACCTTACCAAGGTTTGGTATCACAAGGACGCTCCCATGTACGAAGTGGGTGTGCTGGAGCTAAATAAAAATCCTGAAAATTATTTTGCAGAGGTAGAACAAGCTGCCTTTAACCCCACAAATATTGTGCCGGGCATTGGTTTTTCACCGGATAAAATGTTGCAAGGGCGTCTTTTCTCCTATGGGGATGCACAGCGCTATCGCCTTGGAATTAATCACCATCTCATCCCTGTGAACAAGGCGCGTTGCCCGGTACACAGCTATCATAGAGATGGCGCCATGCGTGTCGATGGCAATTATGGAGCTACAACGCCTTATGAGCCAAATTCCTTTGGTGAATGGCAACAGCAACCGGAATTCCGTGAGCCTCCCCTTGAGCTTGAAGGTGCCGCATGGGACTGGGATACACGCGAAGACGATGATGATTATTACACCCAACCCGGCAAACTTTTTGCGCTCATGAGCCCAGAGCAAAAGCAAGTGCTCTTTGAAAATACAGCGCGCGCCATGTGTGGTTGTCCTGATTTTATTATGGATCGTCACATAGAAAATTGCAGTAAGGCGCATGCGGATTATGGTGCCGGAGTGGCCGCCGCACTTAAAGAAATCTGCGGAAAGAAGTAACAGTTAAATGTAAAAAAGACCTTTATCATAACGATAAAGGTCTTTTTTCACGAATCAAAGCTAAAACTTTGATTGCGCACTATGCCACTGCAAATTTAAGTATAAATTTGTCAGTGATCTTAAATTAGTTAGCTTGTTGACGCACAACTGGCTTTGTAATCTTGCCAGAACGCATGCAACGTGTGCATACTGTTATGGTGCGCACAGTACCATTGGTGAATTGGTGACGCACTTTTTGCAAATTAGGGTTAAAACGACGCTTGGTTTTAACATTAGAGTGGCTCACCAAATTACCGCTTTGGGGTTTTTTCTTACAAATTTCGCATTCCCTGCTCATGACAGTTCCTCCATAAAACAATATAATTCAAATATGTCATCATGCGGTCATTGGAAAATATCCAGCTACCTTCCAAGAACACATATTTCCCTTACGTGAGACAGAGTAAATATACGCCCTTTCCATAAAATGCAAGCTTTTTTTTCACTTTCCTAGTGCGTCTTTATCCTGCTCTCTTTACACAAAAAAATATAATTAAAACCTGTACGAGATACCGCCAAAAATTGAATATGTCACGGCCTTATGTTCATCAACCATGGGACTATCTGTAATAAGCGGACTTAAAAGACGTGCGCTACCGCCAAGCATAGCCGACACATTTTGGCTAAAAATATAGGCCACGCGCAAGCCCGCATAAGGTTCAGCTGACATAGAATCTACTTCATAGCGATCAAGGCCCGTGCGTCCGGCCTCATCGCCATCCACACCATAATAATAATCAAGATATTCAGCACTATGGAACTTCACCCCTGCAAAGGGCGTGAGCATAAAACGCTGAATTCGCATGGTATATTCATACTCTAATGTTCCCACAATACCGGTATGTGTGGCAAGCACATTGGTGGCAATGTTTGCACGTAGCGAACCTCCAAAGGGCATTTTTGCTGTAAGCCCAATGCCTGCCAAAAGTGAACCATAGCGATTTTCCAGATGTTCAAGGCTTTCATTGTCACTGCGATAGCCATAAAAGTTTGTAAAATCATACTCAAAAAACGCCGACACCTTAAAATCTTTATTAAATTTATATTGCACGCCTGCTTGTGTGCCACGCAAATAAATATATTCACCATCATAGGCAATAATTGGCACCGGAGTCCATGAGTCATAATCTTTATACGGACTTGATGTGAAGCTTCCGCCAGCTCCAAGCATCCATTGCGCACTTGCAGTGGGTACACACACTATATTTAATAACAAAAAAAACACTGCACAATAATAAATTTTTAAACTTTTCATATGGCCTCCTAAGCAAACGTTAGCATATCATACACTCTATATCTTATCTTGCAAGATAAAAATTTCAAAAATGCATCTTTCACCATATTATGCACACTTTTTTTATATTTTTTTCAAAAAAAGATGTTCTATAGAGAAATTCTAAACTTTCTACCCTTGTAATTTCAAAAAAATATCTTCGCGAGACAAAAAAATAAACTCTGGTTCAGAGGGTATGCAATTACTTGCCGTGCAGATAGTATAGTTTTCAAAGCTTTTTCTATTTAGGTACCATGTTTTTTCTACTGCAAAACAAGGTTTATAAGTATTTTTTACACTTTCTAGTACATCAAAACTCGCAGGCGAAAGATGAAAACCTAAACCGCTGGCCTTCATAATGCTTTCTTTAGCTGTCCAAATTGCAAAAAAAGCTTCCATAACAGCATCATTATCTGCACTTGAAGACTTTTCCTCAAGCCATTGTATTTCCCGAACTGTAAAACACTTTTTAGCCAAATCCATAAAGGACACAGGGCCGCTTGCCAACTCTTCTATATCTACGCCCACCTCTTGCTCTTCCTTCGTTGCCACCGCGAGCGCTACGTATTGACCGGCATGCGAAAGATTAAAGCTCGGCGCATGCGCATAATATGGCTTACCCATGGGTGAAAACAGCGGATTTTCTTGCGCCATTTCCCCAAGCACGGCGCGTAGCATAAGCCCAGCCACCAAGGAGCGCATACGATCTTCATGCTTTATATAGCGTTGGATTTTTTGTAGGCGATACTCAGGTAAATAGCACAAGCCATCACCTTCGCTAAAGTGCGCAATGGAACAATAAAAAACTTGCATGGCGCAAGCTCTAGCAAATTATCAATTATAACGCAAAGCAATTCTAGCTTATACATATGGCATACACACGACACTCTAATTTGGGAGGCTCTGCCTCACACAGAGTGCTGACAAAGTCAGCACGATCCAAAAATCAAGAGTAGGCGCAATTTATTTGCGCCGTTAAAAGATTGATTTTTGTGCCTTTCCGCTTGGCAGCTTTG
>CAYJHU010000229.1:0-4023 GCA_964369655.1 uncultured Desulfovibrionaceae bacterium
AAAAATTACTTCAACAATAAATACAATAAAGTATCAGCAATTTGCATAAGCTCTTTGTGAAGGCCGCCGCTGTGCATGACGGAACCAAAGAGCATTTTTTGTTGTTCTTTAAGAAGCTCTCTGTCCATAGCATGGGGCATGGGCACGGCAAGTGTTGTGGCGAGGCGCTCTGCCAATAAGTAGCCTTCTGCGCCTTCTAGGAAGACGGGCAAGGCCTTTGCCATGATGTATTTATTTTCTTGCCAAAAATCCCATGCATCTTGATTTGGCTTGTAGCGCAAAACTGAGCAGAGAGCGGTGTAGAGGTTATTGAATGCACCGCCGGGGATGCCGGTGCGCCAACCGTAAAGCCATGGGGTGCGCTTGAAAAGCAGATGATGCTCTTGCCCAAGATGTAAAAGTTTTTTGACACCGTCGCGGGCGGCAAAAAGTAAGGCGGTATCTGCATTGAGCGGCCAGCGCACGGTGAGATTTTCTATCTGCCAATCGGGGCTGATGTTATGCTCTGGTTTTTCTGCCCCAAGCTTATGTAAAAGCATGGCAAGCCAAGCATTGGCATCGGGCGAGTTGGGGGTTTCTAAGTGTGAGTAGGAAAGGACATAACGACCTTTGCCATAATTTCCTGTGATGATACAAGGCTTTCCGTATAAAAAATCTGCACGCATGTTGATGTCGTAAAGATCTTCCCAGGTATCAAGGGTGGTAGGAGGCAAGGTAGCAAGGTCGATATCCCCAAAATATAAATCATGCCCAGGCGCCGAGTAGGACGCAAGGACGGTGACATCTGTGTTCTCTTCTGCAGCAAAGCGAGCAGGCCACCAAATGGGTACAGATAGGGTTGAGGCCTTAGGGCTTAGCGTGTTTTCTGTAATGTTCACACGCACATGCCCTGAAACAAGGTGTTGCACTCTGTCGGCATATTTTGCGCGTTGCCATGGACAAAGCATAAGGCCATGATCGTGGGATAAACCAAGGCCAGCTCCGCCGCAAAAGCCCAAATAATTTCCACCATCGTGTATATAATCTTGAATAGCTTTGACGCCTTTTTCTCCAAGATACTGATATTTAAGGCTTGCCGTGCCTCCTGGCACAAGCAAAAGTGGTGGCTTGCCAGAAAGCACGCCGTTTGTTATTTCATTGCAGGTAACAATTTGATGCGGCACCCCCATACCTTGGAGGGTATGCAGGGCCATAAGTCCCCAAATGTGTGACGCATCCCAAAGAATATAAATTGAACGGTGCATATATGCCTCCTGTGGCTATAGTATGTCACCTTTGGTGGAGAATCAAGATGGCGGAAAACGCTTTGCCTAAGGGCTATGAACCGCATGCCGTAGAGGCACGCTGGTGTGAATATTGGGAAGAAAATAAAACCTTTGCAGCTGATCCTGAGGCAGATGGCGATCCTTTTTGTATCGTTATACCCCCGCCTAACGTTACGGGCGTTTTGCATATTGGACACGCATTAAATTTAACTTTGATTGATATTTTATGCCGTCATGCACGTCAAAAAGGAAAAAAAGTTCTTTGGGTGCCCGGCACCGACCATGCTGGTATTGCCACGCAAAATGTGGTTGAGCGTGCTTTGGCTAAGGATGGCATTAAGCGTGCTGACCTTGGGCGCGAAGCTTTTATCGAAAAAGTGTGGGAATGGCGCGAAGAATACGGTAATACCATTTTACATCAAATTCGCAAACTTGGCGCTTCCGTAGATTGGGATCGTTTGCGCTTTACCATGGATGCGGGGCTTTCTACGGCCGTGCGCAAGGTTTTTGTGGATTTATATAATCAGGGTTTTATCTATAAGGGCGATTATATTATCAATTGGTGCGCTCGCTGCCACACCGCCCTTGCCGATGATGAAGTGGAGCATAATAACCACAAAAGTCATCTTTGGCATATTCGCTATCATATTGTTGACCCAAGCACTGCCGGTGAAACCATCACCATTGCCACTACGCGTCCCGAGACCATTTTGGGCGATACTGCCATTTGCGTGCATCCTGAGGATGAACGCTATAAGCATTTGGTAGGCAAAAAAGCCTATGTGCCTATCCTTCGTCGCGAAGTTCCTATCATTGCAGATAATTATGTTGATATGGAATTTGGCACAGGTGCGCTTAAGGTGACTCCTTCCCATGACCATAATGACTGGGCGCTGGGACAAAAGCATAAGCTTGAATTTATCCAAGCCATTGATGATATGGGCATTATGACCGAAGTAGCCGGCCCTTATGCTGGCCTTGGCAAAAAAGAATGCCGTGAAAAAATTGTGGCTGATATTGAAGCCGCCGGCGACCTTGTGCTGGTGGAAGATATCGAGCATGCCGTTGGTGAGTGCTATCGTTGCCATACGGTGGTGGAGCCGCATGTTTCCACCCAGTGGTTTGTGGCCGCTTCTAAGCTTGCGCCGCGCGCCCGTGCCGCCGTGCCCGAGCTTACAAAAATTTTACCTGAAAATAGCGTAAAAACCTACTTTAATTGGCTTGATGGCATTAGAGATTGGTGCATCAGCCGTCAAATTTGGTGGGGTCATCGTATTCCTGCTTGGACTTGTGACGATTGCCAAAACCTTATGGTAAGCACTGAAGATATTTGTTCTTGCAACAAGTGTAACAGCAAAAATGTCCATCAAGATGAAGATGTGCTGGATACGTGGTTCTCCTCAGCTTTATGGCCATTTTCTACCTTGGGCTGGCCGGAAAAAACCTCCGAGCTTGCAGCTTTTTACCCCACGTCAGTATTGGTAACAGGCACAGATATCTTATTTTTCTGGGTAGCACGCATGATGATGATGGGCCTACATTTTATGGATGAAGTTCCCTTTAAGCATGTTTTCTTGCATGGCCTTGTACGTGATGGACAAGGACGCAAGATGTCAAAATCTCTAGGTAATTCCATCAATCCTTTGGAAATTATCGAAAAATACGGCTGCGATGCTTTACGCTTTACCCTTGCTTCTTTCACCACCATGGGCAGTGATGTACGCCTTGCGGAAGATCGCATTGAGGGCTATCGCCACTTTGTGAATAAGCTCTGGAATGCCGCACGCTTTGCCCTTATGAATTTGCCGCAAGCCGGCGAAGGTGCGCCTAAAGCCGTAAAGCTTGAAAGCGTGCAGGGACTGCATCATATCTGGATGTTACATCGTCTTGAAAAAGCTAAGGAAGATATGGATAAATCCATAGCAGATTATCGCTTCAATGATGCGGCTCAAGGTGGCTATAAATTCCTTTGGAATGAGTTTTGCGATTGGTATCTTGAGCTTATTAAGGCCGATATGGCTGAAGGCGCCGATCCCGCACGTAAGGCAGAAGCACAATATGTGCTTTGGACGGTATTGCGTGAGACGCTACTCCTCTTGCACCCCATTATCCCCTTTGTCACTGCGCAAATTTGGCAAGCCTTACCTGGCGGTGAGGGGCAAGACATTGCCCTTGAGCGCTACCCTGCTCCGCGTCCCGGTTGCAACAGAAGCGATGAAGCGCAACGTATGGAATTTATACAAGAGGTCATTGTGGCCGTGCGTACCATTCGTGCAGAGCTCAACATTTCTCCTTCTTTGCGCATAAAAGTCTTAATTAAGTCAGAAAAAAGCGAGCAAGAAAATATTTTGCTCGCCGCTAAAGACATGATTTGTAATTTGGCTCGCCTTGAAGAGCTTTATCTTGATGTGAATACCGAAGTGCCAAAAGCTTCAGCCTCACAAATCGTACAAGGTTGCCAGATAATTATACCACTTTCCGGTTCTGTGGATTTGCAAGGTGAGCTCGCTCGTCTTGATAAAGAAATCGCAAAGATGGATAAAGATCTTGAAGGGATTGTTAAAAAGCTTTCCAACGAAAGTTATGTGGAGCGCGCCCCTGCAGAAGTTGTACAAAAAGATCGCGACCGCGCCGCTGAAATTAACGATGCTCGAACCAAGCTTGAAGCACTACGCGCCAGATTCCAAGAAGCTCTGGATGAGTAGTTTTGAGTTTTTATTGGGAGGCGCTGCCTCCCAAACCCTCCGCCAAAGGGGAT
>CAYJHU010000230.1:0-3966 GCA_964369655.1 uncultured Desulfovibrionaceae bacterium
CCCTCCCCCAAACCCCCACCCTCAAAAACTTTTAATTCGAATCTTTCTTAGAAAAATTCGTGTGTTTCAAAAGGAGAAGTGTATCTTTTTTTTCGTAAAATCAGTAAATTTCTGGGACAGCCTATTTAAATGCGTACCCCTAATTCTGATACCAATTTTTGTGCTATCTTTTCTCTTTCCTTGTCTGCTTCGCTGTCTTTAAGAGTACGGCTAGCATGGCGTAAGGTCAAGCGAAAGGTGATATTTCTCTCCGCTTCACTTGGTTCAAAAATATCAATAACCTTAAACTCTTCCAGTAAAGGAATCTTTAATTTTTCAACACAATCCTGAATGGCGGCAATGCCAATGGTGCCATCGGTCATGACGTTAATATCACGGCGCACCGGCGGGAACATGGCAAGAGCACTAAAGGAAATGCTGGCTTTATCCACAAGCTCACGCAAGATTTCTAGGTTAAGCTCGGCTAACCATACATCTTTTTTGGCATGATAACTTTCTGCCATAAGCGGCCTTACGCGTCCTAGAGTGCCAAGATGCACGCCTCCCACTTGCACACGCACGGCAGGTAGAAGATAGTTATGCCCTTCTTCTAAAGCATAAGACGCTTTGCCCAAATGTAAAGAGGTCAAAAGGTGCTCCACTAAACCTTTTATGTCGCTGTAGTCCGCATCGGCTTCCACCTGCGGCCATGTGCCGTCAAAGCGTTGCCCATAGAGCATAAGCCCAAGGCGTCCGCTTTCGTTGGCGGTGGTTTCAGATGTGGCATCGGCGGTGAAGATATGCGCCAATTCAAAAATGCGCAGACCTGTGGCGCCTTGTGCCAAATTATTGCGCAAGGTCATAAGAAGGCCTGGGGCAAGAGCGGTGCGCAAAACGTCTTGTTCCGCCGAGAGCGGATTAGCAATGGAAACACGATTATCTGCCGGTAAATTCAGGTGATCAAGGTCCTTATGTCCTACAAAGCTGTAATTTACGGCTTCGTTAAGGCCAAGGCCACGCCCCCAATGTTTTATGCGCGCCCAAAAGTCAAAGACGTTTTGGCTTTTGCCTGCATTTTCAAGGCTATGGCGCACTACAGGCAACACAGGTTCAATATTATCAAGGCCATAAACGCGCCCTACTTCTTCAATAAGGTCGGCTTCTCTTTCCATATCATGACGCCATGAGGGGGCAGTCACCTGCCAGCACTGCGCGTCACTGGTATCTAAAATACAACCAAGGCCGCTGAGCACTTTTTGGCAAAATTCTGCATTGAGACCTTTTTCTACGCTTAGGCCGAGTAAGTCATTGGCTCGGGTAAGGCGAAAAGTCATTTTCGGCGCTTGCCATGGGCGAGGCTCAGCCACGCACACACCGGGGCGCACCGTAGCACCGCAAAATTCTTGCATGAGGCTTGCAGCTCTGTTCATGGCAAAGGTATTACCCATATGATCCACACCGCGCTCAAAGCGATAGGATGCTTCGCTATGCAAACCAAGGCGACGTGCGGTTTTGCGCACCGATGCTGGCTTAAACACAGCACTTTCAAGAAATACGGCTTTGGAGCCATCCACAATTTCTGAATCAAGACCGCCCATGACGCCAGCTAGTGCCACCGCACCTTCTGCGTCACGAATGGTTAAATCCTGCGCAAGCAAGGTGCGCTCTTGCCCATCAAGGGTGGTGAGTTTTTCGCCCTCAATGGCGCGCTCCACCTTAATGCAAGCACCGCGGATTTTATCTTTATCAAAGGAGTGTAGGGGCTGGCCGCATTCCAAAAGGATATAGTTGGTCACGTCCACCACATTGGAAATGGGGCGAATGCCAGAGGCAATGAGGCGATAACGGATACGATGCGGTGAGGGAGCGATACGCACATTTTCAAGGATTCTACCTTGATAAAGAGGGCAAAGTTCACCATCTTCAATTTGAATAGCAATATCCTGACTGCAATCGCTACCGCTTTCTTGTAATTTTATTTCAGGCAAGCTCAAAGGAAGGCCATAGGACATGGCCACTTCACGCGCAAGGCCAAGCACTGAGGTACAATCGGCACGGTTAGGGGTAATGCTGATATTCAGCACTTCTCTATCCATATCAAAATAATCAACAAATTTTATGCCGATAGGGGCATCTTCTGGCAAAACCATAATGCCGCTATGATCGTCGGATAAGCCCAGTTCACGCTCAGAGCAAATCATGCCAAAGGAAGGTTGACCGCGCAGTTTTGCTTTTTTGATAACAAGTCCGCCGGGCATGGTGGTGCCAACGGTCGCTACGGGTACCTTTTGACCTGCGCCCACATTGGGAGCGCCGCACACAATGGACAGCTCTTCGCCAGTGCCCACATCCACCGTACACACCGAAAGTTTATCGGCTTCGGGATGCTTGCCGCAGGTCATTACCTTCCCAATAACAATGTCTGCTATTTCATCAAAAGGACGGACGATTTCTTCCAGCTCAAGTCCAAGCATGGTTAAACGCGCGCCAAGCTCTTCGGCACTGCCCGTATAGGGAACAAATTCTTGCAGCCATTTTAAACTTAAAAGCATAATAACAACCTTATATAATATATAATTTTAAAAACCCCAAACTTGGCCTTCGTCTTTAACATCAGGCAAGGGGCGTGTCTTTTCTCTCTTGGGGAGAGTGCGCTCAATGGGCATCTTTCTTTTTTCGGGCTCTTCGGCTCGTATAGGATTGCCATAAGCATCAAGCCCAAGGCCACGCTGACCTCCGCTTGTTCCCATACCCTGCCCATCGGGGCCAAATTGATGCCTGCCGCCTTCCGCGCCAGAGTATCTTGGGTCTGCCATGGCTGTACCAGCAAAAAGAGACAACAGCGCAAGGCACAGCAATGCATATAATGCATAGCCCAAAAACTTATGCAAATTGTGAGAGGAAGCGTACATCATTTTCAAAAAACATCCGTAAATCGCCTATGCCATATTTGAGCATGGCCACACGTTCTACACCAAGCCCAAAGGCAAAACCGGTAAATTCTTCAGGGTCATAGCCCACGGCCTTAAAGACTTCAGGGTCTACCATACCGCAGCCAAGGATTTCCACCCAGCCTGTGCCCTTGCATACCCTGCAAGTATCTGGGCCATTATGCCCTTTACCGCCACAAATACAGCAGGAAATATCCGCCTCGGCGGAAGGTTCAGTAAAAGGGAAAAAGCTTGGGCGAAAGCGTACTTCGGTGCTTGGGCCAAAAACTCCGCGCATAAAGGCCGTCAAAGTACCGCGCAGTTCTGCCATGCTGACTTTTTTGTCGACCAAAAGCCCTTCTACTTGATGAAACATGGGGGTGTGGGTGATATCTGAATCACGGCGATACACCTTACCGGGGGCAATAATGGCCAGCGGCGGGCGGCGTGAAAGCATGGTACGCACTTGCACAGGAGAAGTGTGGGTACGCATAACCACTTTATCCGCCACATAAAGCGTATCTTGCATGTCGCGAGCAGGATGCTCAGGTGCAAGATTTAAGGCTTCAAAATTATTATAATCTGTCTCAACCTCTGGGCCGGACATAATATCGTAACCCAGTTTTTTGAAGATATCGCAAATTTCTTCCATGACTAAAGTGACAGGATGCAAAGAGCCCTGCCAAGGATTGCGCGCCGGCATGGAAACATCAAAACGCGCCAGTGATTTTGCTTCTGCTTCTGCTTCAAGAGCACTTTTTTTGCTGTCGAAAAGATTATTTAAGAGGATTTTTACCTCGTTGGCTTTTTGCCCAACCAAGGGGCGCTCAGCCGCATCAAGCTTTGGAAGCTCAGACATAATTTGTGCCACAGCTCCCTTGCGTCCCAAAAATTCAATGCGCAAAGCCTCCAAGGCCTCAAGATTAAGTGCCTCGCCAAGTCCGGCCTCTAATTTAGGCACAAGCGCATCAAGTGCTGCAAGAAGATTCATATTATCCCTTTTTTTAGGAAATGTTCAGAAATATTTTTTTGGGAGGCTCTGCCTCCCAAGCCCACC
>CAYJHU010000231.1:0-3965 GCA_964369655.1 uncultured Desulfovibrionaceae bacterium
ACAGGCACAGGCCAAAAACAACCACAAGCCATGGTCATATTTTCACAAACGCTTTTCCAGTCAGCTTTATTCATAAAGCCGCTAAGCGGTGAAAATCCACCAATACCCATCATAATAAGGTCACCCTTAGCACGAGAGGAAATTTCAATTTGTTTTAAACCGGCGGCTTTTGTTTTTTCAGCCTCAAGCTCAGGACCTTCAAGCAAGCAACAGACAAGACCATAAGGACCGTGCGGGGGAACCAATCTACTCATCGTTAAAAACCTCCAAAGTTTTCTGTGTTTAGGTATCATAACTTGGTATCTTAAAAGTGAGATACCTCAAGCCATGCAACATAAAATCCATCTTGTGAAAAAAATAACAAAATGTCAAGAACCTTTTAAAGCAAAACTTTTTATCTCTAACAAGAGCTTGGTAAGAAGCCGAAGAAAAGTTTAACTGTAAAAGGCAAACTAAATCCTCTAAGGCAGTTTCTTTATAACACAGGTACAAACTATACACAAGTCAACTTTTTCATGTAGCTCAAAAAAACATAGTGCAAAGCTTTTTTCTTTTTTGTCTACTAGTTTAGTTTTTAGCGCTTTTGCTCAATGTCTTCAAGAAGCCGCGGTGAGTAAAAAATTCCTTTTTTCTCTAAAGCACAATCCAAAATAAACTTCCCCTCTATTCAAAAATCAGTACAATAAAATGACATGCATCCATTTATAAAGTTATCTTGACAAAGTACCATCTTTTCGGGTAAATGAGCGCGATTATACCTCGTTACTTAAGGAGTTTTTCCATGTCAAATAAACCTGCGCCAAAGTTCCCAAAACCTCATTCAAACAATGCGGCTCAAGACGGGCAGTTACTTAATGAAATTCAGACTGAAGTTTCCAATGAAGCAGCACCATTTTTAGAGTTTTTGACAAAACATGCCATTAGCATCATGTGCATTTTGGGAATTTTTGTCTTGGCAGTAGCCGGCCTTGGCGCATACAATTGGCATCAAGATAATACCATGGAAAAAGCACAAGCTGAGCTTGCAACCATTACTTCCACCACCAAGGGCGATGATCAAGTAGCCGCCCTCGAAGCTTTTTTAGCTAAGGCTCCTAAAGATTTACACATTGCCATTGTACTTTCACAAGCCGACGCATGCATGGCTGAAAAGTCCTATGAAAAAGCTGCCACCTATTATGCCAAGCTTGCCACCATGGATGCCAATGGTGCCGTGGGTTTACTTGCCGGACTTAATCAGGCCCAAGCCCTAATCACTGCCGATAAACCTAAGGACGCTGTGCCCATCTTAGAAGCTCTTATCCCTAAAGCTCCTGAAGGATATGCTGTAGTTATACAACAAACCCTTGCCGAAGCGGCCTTACAAAGCGAAGATTTTGCCAAAGCTCAAGCAACCTTAGAAGCCTTGGCCAATGCTAGCATGGGCGCCGTTGCAGAAGTATATCGCTTCCGCGCTCGCCAAGCTGAAGAACAAAAAAACGAACAAAAAAAATAAATTACCAAGGAGACTGTGCATGAGTCATCCCCTATTGCAGGAAGATGCCGGCGCTACACATTTGTTGCTTGGCAACGAAGCCATTGTACGCGGCGCCCTTGAGGCCGGCATGAATGTTATAACCTGCTATCCCGGTACCCCTTCTTCTGAAGTGCCCGATACCTTTTATCGCATTGGAAAGCTTGGTGGCAATTCACGCTACCGTATGGAATATTCAGTCAACGAAAAAGTAGCTTTCGAGGTGGGTGCAGGTGCATCTCTTGCCGGCGCTTTAACCCTTGTGACCATGAAGCACGTTGGGGTAAACGTGGCGGCTGATCCGCTTTTGACCACCACCTACACCGGTCTTCCTGGCGGACTTGTTTTGCTTTCTGCCGATGACCCAGGTTGTCACTCCAGTCAAAATGAGCAAGATAATCGCTACTATGCACGCCTTGCTTCCATGCCCTGCTTTGAGCCATCAACTGCCGCAGAAGCATGTTCTATGACCCGCGAAGCTTTGCTCTTTGCACGTGAACATGAACAACCTGTGCTTTTACGCACCACCACGCGCCTCAACCATCAACGTGGCCCTGTGACCTTTAGCGCTTTACCTGCTCCTGCCGACATCAAAGAGTTTGAACGCTGTCCACAGCGCTTTGTACCAGTGCCGGCTGTTGCAAGAATGCGCCACAAAGTACTTGAAGCTAACATGAAGAAATTTCAAGACTTAGTAGTAAAATATTATACCCGCACCACAGGCAAAAATGCTTCCCTTGGCATTATTGCCACCGGCATGGCTCGTGCCTATTTGCGCGACGCCCTCCTTGCCCATGAGCAATGGCAAGATAAAGTTGATATACTTGAGCTTGGCATGACCTGGCCTTTGGCTGACAATGCCATTTTGAACTTCCTCAAAGAGCATGAAGAAGTGCTCATCCTTGAAGAAGGCTCACTCATCCTTGAAAATGATATTCGCGCCATAGCTCAAAGCGGTGATGTAAAAGTTCGCATTGAAGGCAAAAACGATATCCTTACCATTCAAGGTGAATATGATTTCGCTGGGGTAAGCAAAGTACTTGCACGCCTCCTTGACCGTGAAGAAATTCCCGCGCTTAGCACCAAAACACATAATCTTCCCATGCCCAACCGTCCGCCAAACCTGTGCGCCGGTTGTTCACATCGCGCAGTCTATTATGCTGTGCGTCAAGTCTACGGCGACGAAGCCAGATATGGCAGTGACATTGGTTGCTATACCTTAGGTTTATTGCCACCTTTGCGCATGGCAGACTTCCTTGTTTGCATGGGAGCTTCCATCTCCGCAGGTTCCGGCTTTGCGTCAGTTTCTACCAAGCCCGTCATCGCCTTTATTGGGGACTCAACCTTCTTCCATACCGGCATCAGCGGTCTTGTAAATGCTGTTTTTAATAAGCATAATCTTATTTTAGTTATTCTTGATAACGGCACAACAGCCATGACCGGCCATCAGCCAAACCCAGGCATGGACCAAGAAGTGCTTGGCTCTGTGTCCTTGCATCTTGACATTGAAACAGTGGTACGCGGCGTTGGGGTTACTCATATCCGCAAAACTAAGGCATATAACCTTAGCGCCACCATGAAAGCTTTGGAAGAATTAAAAGCAGAAAATGGCGTAAGAGTACTCATTGCCGAAGAGCCTTGTGTTCTTTATGCTCGTAGAACTCTTAAGAAAACTTCCCCACAAGTAGCCTATGTGGCAGAGCAAAATGAAGTAGCTACGGCTTGCGTTGAAAACTTTGCTTGCCCAGCCTTTATACGCGACGAGGAAGGCATTCGCGTGGATGAAACCCTCTGTGTGGGTTGCATGGTCTGCCTCAAAGTGGCCCCCAAAGCCTTCAAAGCCAAACGCAGGGAGCAAGTATAATATGCAATCACGTCTTCGTATATATATGACAGGTGTCGGCGGACAAGGCACACTCACCGCCACAACATTATTAGCTCGCGTGGCTCTAGACCAAGGTTTAGAAGTCATGGCAGGAGAAGTACACGGCATGGCGCAACGCGGCGGCGTTGTTGAATCTGTAGTACTACTTGGCGGCTGGCTTTCTCCAAAGCTTGGACATGGCGAAGCCGATGTGCTCATGGGCTTTGAACCGCTAGAAACCCTACGCGCCCTGCCCTACCTTGCGCCCAATGGCAGAATATTCTCAAGCATTGACCCCTTACCTCCCGTAAGTGTCAGTCTTGGCAATGAAGAGTACCCAGCCATCGCTGATATCAAAGCCACCATCTTAGAACACTCAAAAGATGCGCTCTTTATCCCCTGCCGCAGTCTTGGCATTGAGGCCGGCTCCATTCAAGCAGGTAATACCGTTCTTTTGGGCGCACTTTGTGCCACAAACATGCTTCCCTTTGGCATCGATGCCATTGAAGCCGGTATCAAAAAATACTTGGCGCCAAAGATTGTAGATTCAAACATCAAAGCCCTCGAGCTTGGAATTAAATTCTTAGA
>CAYJHU010000232.1:0-3942 GCA_964369655.1 uncultured Desulfovibrionaceae bacterium
CGAACATTTTGTGTGCTTATAACCTTATAAGACCACTCACCGCGCGATACCGTATGCTCCCAAGAGGTAAAGAGCTCAGCAGACGTAGGGTCATTTGGCAAAATGCTATATTTTTCTATGGAAATTTGATCGACGCTCAGCCCAATATTGCTGTAGCAAAGGGTTCCAAAGTCATCATAAATTTCAGTAGTTACACGTCCGGTATAGGCATCTTCCGTGGTGAGGCGCGTGCTTTTTCCTTCTCGAATTTCTTCAAGCGCAATGGGTTGTGCGCTTTGAGGTTTTTCAAAAAGCGGGCTAAGCACCTTTGTACTATCATTATGGCAAGGCACAGCAAGACACGCATCATCAAGACGCAAAGTCAAGGCCGTAGGTTCAGGGCTTGGCCACATAATAGGCCAATAGGTATCAGAAATGGACAAGCTCAAGCAATGCCCTGCCGGCACAATATAGGCCACATCATCCAGCTTAAAGTTAATGGTGTAGAACTTTCCTGGTTCAAGAAATTCCGGCTCTTCCATGCTATCACGCATGCATAAATTCTGCACCGTATAAGTAATGCGTGCGCGTTCGCCACTTGGGAAAACGTCATTTAAGCGCAGTGACATTTTACTAATGGGTGTTTTTGAGGCCACTTGGCAAGTAAAGGTAACAGCTCCCAAAATGTGTAAATCTTCCTCCAAAGGCGCTGAAGTAAAGACTGTAGAATACATATCATCTTTACGCTGATCGGTAGGAAACTCCGGCCCAAGCCAAATAATACAAAATTCTCCGGAAGCAGCACCCACATTTTCCGGCGAATTAATAATTTTTGTTGCCCCGCATGCTGCAGGCTTTTCTTGGCATAAGCTTTCATTTTGCAAATAAAAGTTCTTCGTGCTCACATTAGGACTTGGCCAAGTTTTTTCTTGCAACCAATAGCCGGCACGCTCAGCATAAGTAGCAGCCGGGGGCATGGATTCTTGCATATAAAAAGTCGCCAAAGGCTCATCCATAATGCCGTTTTGCACACCTTTAAGCCAATAATCCCACCAGCGCAAAGCTTCTTGTAAAAATCCAATGGCAGGATCGGGAATGGCAAAATGCGGATATTTATGTGCCCATGGCCCCACAAGAGCTTTTTTGGGAGCGGTCAGATTTTCCAGCATGCGCATAAGCGGCGTGTGATATGAATCCCACCAGCCGCCCACAAGATAGACGGCCGCCTCAATGGCGCTATAATCTTCGCTGATGGAGGCATGCTTCCAATATGCATCCTTGGTATCATGCTCCATCCAGGTTTTGCAGTGTAGTGGCATATTGTGCAGGCGTTGCATCCACATTTCACGCCAAGCATCACCCACCAACGCAGGGTCCGGAGCATAAGCCGAATAACTTTGCATAACAGCTGCCCAGCCAATATTTTCAGAAAGTAAGGCTCCGTTATGATAGTGTATGTCGTCTCGATAGCGATCATCGGTAGAACAAATACTTATGATAGCCTTAAGAGCTTTTGGGCGTAAAGCAGCCACTTGTAAGCAATTAAATCCACCCCAAGAAATTCCCCACATTCCCACATTGCCATCATTCCAAACTTGCTTTGTTATCCAATCAATTACTTCCAAAGCATCGGCTTGTTCTTGGGGATCATATTCTTCAAGCATAAGTCCGCCGGACTCGCCATAGCCGCGAATGTCCACGCGAACGCACACATAACCATGACCGGCTAAGTAAGGATGAGTCAACTCATCACGCGCCGCCGTTCCTTCGCGTTTACGATAAGGAAGATATTCTAAAATAGCAGGATAAGTTTCTGCCTCAGTATCCGGCATCCAAATGCGCGCAGCCAATTGCACACCATCGGACATGGGAATAAAAATATTTTCGATTTCGCGCACTTTGTAAGGAAAGTCGCGCACAACTTCTGTTCTGTCAATTGCTGTTACCAAAGCCATTATATATTCTCCTTACTTTCTTTTTCTTCTAATATCTTAGCTTCTGCAACGTAATCACGCTCCACCACGGACTTCAAAATACGCGGATCGCGAGATAAAACCACTGCTGAAACAGTCATTAATGTTAAAACAACAATGGCAAACATACCACCAAGATTAGCAACCATCTTGATGCCATTGATGCCAGCGAAGGTAATCATAGTCCAAGAAATAAAGGCCACAAAAGAGCCCCACATAACTATAAGAAATTTATTGGCATGTACATTGTCTGCCGAAAGCCCCTTGGTACAAATCTGTGACATAACAAGAGAGTTTGAGTGTGCTGTGGTTACAAAAGAAATAAAAGCCACAAAAAGCATAATGCCGGCAAGAAAAGTTGGAGCAGGTAATTTATCAAAAATATTGTATAAAACGTGCTCAACCCCTTTATCATTCAATACTTTAAAAAGTGCACCGCTAGAATCTAAATCCCAGCGAATGGCTGTACCACCAAAAATCCACATCCACACCATGGTGAAAATAGCAGGCCAAATCATGGTCATATTAATAAGGTCACGTACAGTATAACCGCGAGCAATATACCCTAGGAAAAGAGCCGATAATGGCGCCCAAGCCATCCATACTGCCCAGTAATACAAGCTCCACCACTTGGGCCACTGATCGCCTGAGGCAGCACCGGTAAAGGTCAAAGAACCGATGAAGTTTTGTAAAAACTTACCCATGGCTTCTGTACCAAGGGCAAATTGGAAAAGCGTAGGACCGGCTATAAGCATAATCAAAGCAATGAATGCAAGGCCAATGGTATTCCATTTTGCTAAAAATGTTATACCCTTATGCAATCCGGTAATGGCAGAAATGGTAAAAGTAGCTGTAATAACAGCCACGGTTATCCCAGTTGTGATGCTATTAACAGGAATGGTAAAAAAGTAATTGAGTCCGCCCATGAGAATAAGCACGCTGGTTCCCATGGTTGAGGCCATACCAAAAACCAAGGTAAACAAACACATGGAGTCAATTAATTGTGAACCAACAGGGCCAATTCTAAAATTTCCCAGCGCCGGTTGCACTGTTGAGGTGAGTGAATAGCTCTTTTTAAGATTAAAAAAGGCCAAAGCAAAACACACCGATGGCACGGCAAAAAGTGCGTAAGGGGCAAAGGTCCAGTGTGCTAAAACCGTAGACATGGAAAAAAGCACAGCTTCAGGAGAATTCGCTACAATTCCTAAGGATTCTGGGGGCTGATGCAAATGATACAAAGGCTCTGCCGTAGACCAGAAGAAAAGTCCGGCAGAAAGCGTGGTGGAAATGGTAATGGTCAGCCATTTTACCTTACCAAGTATGGGTTTGGCATCAGGGCCGCCAATGCGCACCCTACCCACCTTAGAACAGTATAAATAAGCGGCAACTAAAGTAATAACAAAAATTAATAAGGAAAAAACCCAAGCAAAATTGGTCATAATCACACCATTAATGGCTGTAGCGCCGGCGGCAAATGTGGGTTCATCCACAATATTAATGATTAATATTCCAAGGGCTACAATAAATGAAGGCCAAAAAACAATGTGCCGTAACTGAAACGAAGAGTTTGCATCGTGCATCTTGAGAATCCTTATTCTATGGTTAAAAAAACAGAACCTAGAGTTCGTAAAAACCTGCCTGCTACAAAAAGTAGCGAAAAGCCGCATAGCTGAGCAAGACACAACTTTAATTTATCACATCCTTGCGCCTCATTCATTCTAAACGGACAATTAGGACTTAAGATTTCATCAAGATGTTCTGCAACATCCATAGCTTCACGACTTTTGTATTTTGAACACAATTCGGCATAAATGTCTAGTTAGTAAGTAATAAGGGAAAAATTGCACAAAAAAACACAAGTGGAAAATTGTGCATTTTTGTAGGAATATTTTGTTAAAATAAATTTATTCGTCATCTTTTGGAAAAATTTGCGATAATTTTTTACCAGAATAAAAGTAGAAAGAAAGTGCTTCTGGAAAATTCAAGATTA
>CAYJHU010000233.1:0-3928 GCA_964369655.1 uncultured Desulfovibrionaceae bacterium
GGGGCAGCGCCCCTCCCCTCCGGAGGAAAAAAATAAATCTCTTTTAAGAAGCAAGCTCGCGTACACTGTGCTGCCTACCGACAACAATGAGCACATCGCCGCGGGCGAGGGTGGTTTGGGCAGAGGGGACGAAGGTATATTCGTCAGATTCAGCCGAGCGAATGCCGATGACCATAACTTCGTGCTTGCTAATGAGGTTAAGCTCCATGAGCGTTTTTCCGCTCCATCTGTCTACGGTGAGCTCTTGTACTAGGATGCCACCATAGCGAGGGATGAGGTCGAGCATGCCGGGGTTGCAAAGCTGATGCGCGGCAAGGGTTGCGGCATCATGTTCTGGTAAGATGGCATTGTGTACACCAAGGCGTTGTAATATTTTTCGATGCTCAATGCTGTTTGCCTTTGCCCAAATGCGCTGAACGTTAAGCTCTTGCAAGTTAAGGACAATGGAGAGTGATTTTTCTACGGCAGAACCTACTGAGACCATGACACAGTCGAGCTCTTGAAAGTGTAAGGACTTAAGAGCTGCCATTTGTGTTGCGTCGGCTCGATAAACTTTTGCTAAATGATCTTGGGCATTTTCAACGCGAAATTCACTTTCATCGATGCCCACTACATAGTGCCCTAATTGTTCTAAGGTGCGCGCCATTTGCAGGCCAAATTTTCCAAGACCAATGATTCCGATTTCCCATGTATTTTCAGCCATATAAGCTCCATTTACCCAATGGGTATATTCATGTGAGGGTAAGAATATTTACGTGTTGGGCGTAAAGAGTGCACAGCAGTGAGTAGCCCCACATAGCCCACACGACCGATAAACATATTTAAAATTATTATGACCTTACCCACATCACTCAAATGTGGTGTTAGGTCCATGGTGTAGCCAACGGTGCCAAAGGCAGATACGGCCTCAAAGATGACGGCAAGCAGACGCACAGAACCTTCGGCTTCGCCCACGTGTGAGGCATTTTCGGTGGCGCATAGTAAAATGACGGAAACGCTGATGGTAAGCGCCCCAAAAAAGAAAAGCATGAGGGCTTGAGACACGGTTTCGTGGCGAATGGCTCTGTCATGGATGATGACATCTTTTTCACCGCTGATTTGCGTGCGCATAAATGATATAAGCACCCGAAAAGTAGAAATTTTTATGCCGCCTGCGCAAGAGCCCGGTGCTCCACCGATAAACATGAGCATAACCATAATGAGCAAGGAGGCATCGCTGAGGGTGGCAATGTTGATACTATTAAAACCGGCAGTACGCGCAGAAATGGATTGAAAGAGACTGGTTAGCGCAAGAGAAGAGGAAGCGCTTGCATTGAGATGTAGTATTTCGAGACCAAAGATAAGCGCCGCTCCGCCAAAAATGAGCACAGCTGTGGTGATAAGCACAAGGCGGCTATAGCGATCAAGACGAATAATTGTTTTATGACAGGCTTCGGTCTTTGAAGGTTTTTGAGCTTGCCCAAGGCACTTTATCCAATGAAAGAGCGCACGAATGCGGGCTTTACATACGCGTCCAATTTCATGCAATACCGCAAAGCCCAGACCGCCAAGGACAATGCTTAAGCCAATAATGGCGTTTACGATAGCGTCCTCTTTAAAGGGAATCATATTTTGTGGAAAAAGACTGAAACCTGCGTTACAAAAAGCAGAAATAGCGTGAAACAGCGCCGAAAAAGGATGAAAATTGACAGGATCATGCAGGTAGAGCATGAATGCGGCCAAAAATTCAAAACTCATGATGAGTAAGACTAATTGCCAAATAAATACCCGAACATCCAAGATGTTTTTGTTGAGCAATGCTTGGTGCACGGCAAAGCGATCGTTGATGGGGACGCGGTTGCGCCACAATACAAAGACAAGGGTGGTGTAGGTGGTAATGCCAAGGCCGCCGAGCTGAATTAAGATTAAAAGTATTCCTTGTCCGTGCGGGGTAAGGACGGTGGTGATGTCCACAGGGGAAAGACCGGTGACACATACGGCAGAAGTTGCAAGAAAAAAGGCGTCAATGTAGGCAAGGCTTTGCCCTTCTGCCACGGAAAATGGCATGGAAAGAAAAAAACTTCCCACAACAATAACCAAGGCAAAAGAAAGTACCGGCCAGGTTATGGGAGAAAATATTTTTCGTTGACGCATGTTTATCCTTAATTTTTCAGAAAGCGGATAAAAGTGGTTGAAGCGGAGGATAAGCTCTGATTTAGCTTATCCTCCAGTATTTAAGTTTAGGTTATATTATACAAGGTGTGGATATGTATAAAGTATTAAAGCAAAAATAGACATAATGCCAATAATGGCGAGCCACAGTTTGTATTCTTTATCCATTTTTGTGGCTTCTTCAGCCGTTGGGGCAATGCACTCAGATTGCATGGTCACAATGTCCATATTATCTTTGGCATGGCGCTTTCCATAAAAGAGATATATGGCAAGACCGATGGCTGACCAGACAATGCCGCTGATAGTTGCCGTTGTATCAAGTTGCGTCATCATAATGATATATAAAATCATGAAGATAGGCACGCCGATAATTACGCCTTTTGCCATATAGGGGCGCTTTATGCTTGGGAATTTTTTACGAAGTCCAAGCGCTGCGGCAATACCAATAACGTAATATAATAAATCGGTAAAGAGGCTTAAAAAGGCCACATAGTGGATGGAATTTGTGCTTACGAGCGCAAAAGCAAGTAAACCAACAATGATGATGGCAATGTAGGGTGTTTTATACTTTGGATGCACCTTGCATAAAAATTGTGGCAAAAGGCCATCTCTTGCCATGGAATATAGGTAGCGTGGCGGTGCGGCAACGCAGGAATTCATGGTGGAAAGACCACCGCCAAAAGCGATGCCAGCTGCAAGCGTAGCCATGGGAATCCCGAGAATACCGGCGGCAATCATGGCATCAGCATAGGGTGCCACAGCAGTGGAGATGGTTTTAAGGTTTTCGACGGGGACAATCCCTACCAAGAACCATTGGAATATTGCATTTAAGGCAAAAACCACAAGGGGGGTAATGATCAGCGCGCGTGGCATATTTATGTGAGGATGTTTGACCTCTTCGCCCATACTTACGCAGGCATCAAATCCCGCAAAACACCACCACACCATGGCAACACATGCAATAAAGCCGGGACCTTCCATGTCTAAAAAGTCAGGCTTTTGAACAAAGTGTGGTAATTGAATATTGGGAATCATCATAATAAACCATACAATGGCAACGCCCCAGAAAAAATACATGAAAGCATTTTGGAGCTTTCCGGTAAGGTTTGTGCCTATGACATTGGAGATGGTAAAGACGACTACGCAAGCCCCTGCAATAACAGTGTCACTTATGGGAATATTTACGCCAAAGGCCGAAAACATGGTCTTAAAATAAAATGAAAAAGCAAAAGCTTCTGCGGCGGCAACGCAAATAATGGCGATGACATAATTCCAACCGGCCAAAAATCCAAAGAACTTACCAAGGCCAAAGGATGCGTATTTGTATGTGCCCCCGGCAAAAGGTAAGGAACTACTCATTTCTGCATAAAGCTGCGCAGGATATATAGTTAAAAGAAAAGCGGCCAATGTGGCATAAATAATGTCAGCCCCCATAAAGCCCACAGCATTGGCGCCGGTCACAAAAAGGCCTACGCCCATAACATTGCCCACAGACATGGTGACAGCTTCGCGCATGCCAAATGTTCTGGACAGTTTGACTGTGTTTTCGTTTGTAACACTCATAAAACTTCATCTCCTCAAGATTGTCAGATGCTCACCGTATTTCTCAGTGGCTTATATATAATAAAGCACAAATGTTACATTTGTGCTTTTAGAGTGCTGACAAAGTCTTCTGGGGGAAAACCTTTTGTGGACAAAAGTTTTTCCCCCAGACCCCCTTTCCAAAAAACTTTAATGGCGGCAATAAATTATCCCAAAATGTAAACTTTGCCGCATT
>CAYJHU010000234.1:0-3916 GCA_964369655.1 uncultured Desulfovibrionaceae bacterium
TTATCTGCCGACGCTTTGCACAACACCGCCACCCACAGTAAATTCGCCCTTGGGCTGAATACTCACATCATGAGAGGAGCAGGCCACGCTGACAAGACAAAATCCCAAAAAAAGACCAAGTTGTATATATCTTTTAGCTCTTTTTAGCATTGGCATTCCCCGTTAATTTGCCTTTGGTACTTGGAATGGCTCGCTCTTGCACAACGCGTGCACCGGCTTCAACATCCTTCGTAACCCATACATTACCGCCAATAATAGCGCCTTTGCCAATGGTGACGCGCCCTAAAATGGTAGCACCAGCATAGACAGTAACGTCATCTTCTAAAATAGGATGGCGGGCAATGCCCTTAATCAGATTGCCGTCCGCATCCTTGGGAAAAGATAAAGCGCCAAGGGTAACACCTTGATATATCCTGCAATGTCTTCCGATGATTGCCGTTTCTCCAATAACAACGCCGGTTCCGTGATCTATAAAGAAATCTTCCCCAATGGTTGCTCCGGGGTGAATATCAATACCCGTGCGTGAGTGTGCCATTTCTGAAATAATACGAGGGATAACAGGAACACCGAGTTTGTAGAGTTCGTGGGCAATACGATGGTGCGTCATGGCCAAAAGAGATGGGTAGCAAAAAATAGTTTCGCCGGGACTTGAGGCCGCAGGGTCGCCCTCAAAGGCCGCTCTGGCATCGGTTGACAAGACTCTACGCATTTCAGGAAGCTTATGCATAAAAGTCATGGCCGCGTTGGAAGAGCCTTCATTACAAAATTTGCACGTACTGCGACTACCTGCGCATTCAAAGCATGAGCCACTACGAATTTGTTCTTCAAGTATATGGTAAATACTGTCTAAATTCGCTGCCAAATGATAACGCAAGGAATCAAGACGAACCTGTGAAGTCCCAAAAAAACCTGGAAATATGGCAGCTTGCAAACGTTGAATCATTTCGCACAAACGATCTATACAAGGCATAGGCGCATTGTGTGCAGGCTTATGCCACACCGCAGCCAATGATTCCTCGGTGCATAAGGCTCGCACAACCCCCTCTAAGGGTGAAATTTCTAAAAGCTTACTTGTCACTTTACTACACTTTTTCTTCATGACGCATCCTCCGATATTAGCATAACAAATACAAATAGCATGTGTCAAAAATTCTTATTCATAATATTTTGGGGGGAAGCTTTTTAAAAAAAGCCCTCCCCCCTCCAAAAAACTTTTTATGGTGACGAAGATTAAGACGTCTTAAAAAATTGTAGTCGCATGAGGGGTAAATTTTCTTTCAAAACAGTTTACCCTGAAAAGATTTCTCTTCTGAAAAAGCTTACTTTCAGCACCTTCTTCAAAAAAAATTTCAAAAATTAAAAAAAATCATCCACTGCCATTAAAATCTTGCTACTTTTTCCTTTGTGAAAAAAACACCTTAAAAAAAGTCTAGAATTTTACAAGAGATATCAATGTAACTCCACTAAATATCTATGTTTTTTTCTTTGACTTGGCATCCATTCTGCAATACTTCAAATAGGCATATGGCAAGTGGGAAAAATTTTCCCCTTGTGCTTGGTGAGGATTTTCTCAACAGCCTATGAGGAAACACCACGCATAACTTGCTGTGCCACAAGGCCGATGATAATTGCGCCGGCTTGCGCCACATTAAGAGAGTTAAAATGATTTTGCATGGGAATATGCACCATCTGACCACATCTTTTAGCTACTCCGGGGCGCATGCCCTTCCCCTCGTTGCCAAGCACAAGTACTGCCGGCAAAGGCATGGGATGAGTAAAGGCATTTAGGCTTTCCTCTTGGGCTCGTATACCGGTACCGATGATGGAAAATCCTGCTTCTTCGGCTTCGTCCAGAGCATGTCCTAAATTGGTGACTTGGCTCAGTGGCAAATGCTCAAAAGCACCAGCAGCGGCTTTTCTTGCCCCGTCTCCAAGGTAGGCGCTGTTGTGTTTTGGGAGGATAAGGCCAGCGCAACCAAGAGCGTGCATGGTACGGGCTAAAGTGCCCACATTGCCGGGATCTTGGACTTGGTCAAGGGCCACAAGCAAAGGAAGTGGCGCCTGTAGCGCATTTTGCAAAAGCTCTGGGAGCTTGGTCTGCGCGCTTGCGCCAAGGCGAGCAATAACGCCTTGATGCTGTGCTGAGCACATCCTATCAAGGGCGACGTTGTCCACTAAGGAATAGCGAATGCCGTGCACTCGGCACAGGTCGAGCAAAAGATCTGCCTCTTGGTGACGCAATCCTTTGCGCATAAAAAGCGTATCCACTCTTTGTGGGTTGCTGTGCAAAAACTCTAATACAGGCTTTATGCCTGCAAGCAATGTGGGGTCTTCATTTTTTTTCATGTGATGATCCGTTAACTGGTTAATATTTTAAAGTATCATAAGCGGGGTAGTTATGACAAACAAAGCTTTTAGGCTAGAAGAACAATCTTCTTGGGTAGTCCTAAAAAATACATTTTTTTCCTTAAATAAAGGACGTGTATTAGTAATTATGGCCTGCCTTCTCTTCTTAATCTATGGATGCAGTGGTAAAAAAACAACTGTTATGGCTCCACAAAAGACTTCCATTGGCGATGTTAAGCTCACAGCAGAACAAAAAAGGATTTTTTATACCACAGGCCAGCTGGATAGAAATCTCCCGTCAAAAGCCATGCCTTCCATTGCAAGACAATATAGCCGCTTCTTAAATGAAAGCCGCAGCACTATGGCAAACTTTGCCCAGCGCTCAGAACCATTTTTAGGTCATGCACGCGAAATCTTCCGCCGCAATGGCATGCCCGAAGAGCTTGCCTACCTAGCCCTTGTGGAAAGTGGCTATAAGCACACCGCCAAATCTCATGCAGGCGCAGCCGGCACCTGGCAATTTATGCCTTATACCGGCAGGCATTACGGCTTGCACCAAGACCGCTATATTGACGAGCGCCTTGACCCCTATGAATCTGTAGAAGCTGCCGCCAAATATCTAAAAGCCCTTCACAATATGTTCGGCGACTGGCTCCTTGCTGTGGCCTCCTACAATGCAGGCCAAGGCAAAATTCAGCGCGCCCTCAAAGCGTCCGGAGCAAAAGACTTCTTCACCTTGGTGGCTCGCAATAACCACCTTACAGGTAAGACACAGCTTCGCACCGAAACCTTACTCTATGTGCCGCGCTTTTTAGCCATGACAAAAATTATGCGTAACCTCAAAGCCCTTGGTTTTGAGCATGTAGATCATAACCAGCCCCCACAACATACGCGCATTGTTGTTGAGCCCAATACAGATTTACGTGGTTTAGCACGCGCCGTGGATGTGCCTTATGAAGAGTTTCGCAAAATCAATGCCGCGCATAAAAAACATAGAACGCATCGTAGCAGAGAAACCTATGTTTATGTTCCTACCAGTGAACGCTCCGCAGCAAAAAAATACGCATCTTCAGGCAAAAGCACTCGCTCTACTCCAATGTACAGCAAGAACACACCAAAAGCAAAACCACAAAATACAGCTGCGCGCAAAGAAAAACTACAGGCACGCACATATATTGTAAAGTCAGGAGATAGCCTCTCCCGCATTGCCGCGCGCCATAATGTCAGTACCGTAGCTCTAGCCAAGGTAAATAAAATCAATAAGGACAGCACCCTAAGAGTTGGACAGCGCTTAAGCATCCCCAAAGGTGGAACCCTTGTCAGCTCTAATACTAAAAATACTCCCAAGCGTAAGAAAACCTACAAAGTTAAACGTGGAGATACAGCCAGCGCCATTGCCAGCAAATATAATCTCACCATTAAACAACTTTTACGCCTGAACAAAAAAAGCTCGACAAATTTACGAGCCGGGGAAACCTTATTGGTATCTCAATTATAAGCTCAATTTAGCCTTACTTACCCTGCTTAACTAAATTGCCCCTTGGGATTAAACCCGAGGGGCAATTTTTTT
>CAYJHU010000235.1:0-3903 GCA_964369655.1 uncultured Desulfovibrionaceae bacterium
TTAATGCCTATTTGAACAAAGTTCGTTAGGAGTACGCCATGCTTGAATCCACAGCTATTTACGCTCAGGCCACCGTGCCGGAACACTCTGTTCATTTTATGAATGCGGTTTCGCAAGGTGAAGCTTTTGTGGAAAATGGGTATTTGTGCTATGCTGCGCAAGATTGGCTCACCATCATAGGCTATCCCTTGGCTACGTCAGAAACGCCCACTTACACACATCAAAGCTTTTTACAAGCCAAAAGCCAAGCTTTAAGCCGTACCGGTGCTACGCAGTGCTACGCCATTGCACCGGACTTTCCCCCTGAGTTACAGCAAAATATTGAAGAAAAAGACGTTTTTTATACTTTGCACGCAGAAGCCCCGATACCTGCGGCCTTGCGTTCTCCTGTGCGAAAAGCGCAGGAAAAATTACGCATCGAGGTAGGATCTGAGTTTACGCCGGAGCATAGGCGTCTTTGGACGGAATTTTTAGCTAGAAGTGGGCAAAATACCCATGCCCCCATGTCTGCCATGGTGCGTCGTCTTTTCCTTGCCACACCCACAATATTGCAGGCGCCGCAGACACATTTACGCTTACTCAATGCCTTTGATAAAGAAGGGCATCTGTGTGCCACCCTCTTGGTGGATTTTGCCCCCAAGGATTTTTGTGCTTATCTTTTAGGCGCACATTCGCGCACCTTTTACACACCGCATGCTGCCGATGCGCTTTTTGCTCACATGCTCCATATGGCACGCCAAGAGAAAAAGAAATTTTTACATTTGGGGCTGGGGGTTAATGAAGGCATTGCCCGATTTAAGCGTAAGTGGGGCGCAGTGCCAAGCCTGCCCTTTTTACGCGCCGCTTGGCAAGAAGTGCCTCAGCAAACCAGTGTAAAAAGCGATATGCAAAAGCTCTTTTTTACTGCCTTGGGAGGAGCACAATATGCGCAAAATACTTCGGCCGCGCAAGATGCACGTCTGCTTATGGGGCAATCCAAAAGACAAATCTTCGCCGCCATGCCCGAGCAACGCCCCTATGCCATGCTGTGGCAAGTGCAAAAAGGAAATAAAATCTCATGGATTGGCGGCTCTGCGCACTTTTTTTGCTATTCTTTTGAGCGCTCCTTCCGTGAACTTTTTGACAATGTAGATACAGTGCTTTTTGAGGGGCCGCTAGATGCCCAAAGCTTACAGGAGGTAGAAGCCGAAGGTAAACGACTCACCCCAGAGCAACAACCCTTGTTGCCCCTTTTAAATGAAGCAGAAATTTGCACATTAGAACGGATGGTGCGCGGTCCTGAAGGTTTTTGGCCAAGCTTGCTTAATATGCAAGCGCGCCGTCGTGTGGATGTGCGCTGGTTTCTTGCCCACACCCGCCCTTGGACGGCGCTTTTCACCCTTTGGACGGGTTTTTTGGAGCGCAAAGGCTGGCAACAATCGGTGGATTTAGAAGCATGGCATCTGGCCCACGATATGCAAAAAAATGTTGTGGGCATGGAAAGCCTTGAAGAGCAATTGGCTTCGCTCAATTCAGTGCCTCCAGAGCGTGTGGTACGCTATTTTCAAAATTGTCGCCGCTGGCCAGCGATGATACGCAGGAATGTTCAAGCTTATTTAGACGGCGACCTTTTACGCCTTATGGGCACCAGCGCCGAATTTCCCACCCGTACGCACACCATTATTAATAAGCGCGATGAGCGTTTTCGCCAGCGTATGCGCCCCTTCCTAGAGCAAGGGCGTGCGGCTGTTTTTGTGGGTACAGCGCATATGCTTCAATTGCGCAATATGCTGGTGGAAGATGGCTTTACCCTACGTCAAGTACAACCCACATGGCGGCATAAAATGCGGGCGCGCTTTGCCTCCAAGGAGATGCATAATGCTCCCTAATACAAATATATTTAAGCCGCTTGATGCACAGCAAAGCGACCGTATCAGCTTGCAAGCCCTGACGCCAGACCAAATTCTGCCCTATGTGCAGGCCGTAAGTCAGTGTACATCTTTTAGAATGGGGCCTTTTCTTGTACATTATTATAGCGGTCACGCCATTGTGGTTGGTTATCCTTTGGACGAGGATTTTAGCCCTGAAAATATGCAGGAATCATGGTGTCAGGAAAAGCTACAAAATTCTTTAAGTGAACAGTTAAGCATACTTATGCAGGCGCCTTCCATTGAACGTCTTAGCGTGCTTGCTCCTGTACTTGCACGTTTAAGTCCAGAAAATGCTACCGTAACGCATGATAATTACTATTTTTTATCACTTCCCTTACAAGACGCAGTTTTGCAAAATGTGCATTCCATGTGTCGCCGTGCCGAACCGCATATTATTATAGAACAAAGTCACGGTGAAGGCGCTTGGAGCGGCGCGCATCAAGAGCTCATGTTGCACTATATACGTCGCCAAGACATAAGTAAGGAGATGAGTAGTATTTTCCAAAGCCTTGGGCTTTATTGCCGTCATGCACCGCAAGTACGTCTTTTTTCTGCTTATGATAGGCAGAGCGGGGAGCTTTTAGCCTGCACTGTGGGGGATTTTACTTCTTTGCGCACTGCATTTTATATGTTTGCTTTTCGCAAGCCCTCTGCACATCCCGGCACCGCCGAGGCTTTGCTTATGGCATTGTTAGAAGAAGCGCAGCAACGTGGCTATACTTCATGTAATTTGGGTCTTGGTATTAATAAAGGCATTCAATTTTTTAAGGAAAAATGGGGCGCAGTGCCCACATTGCCCTTTATTCAATGCTCTTGGCTACAAGCAGAACAAAAGTCTAAAAAACAATCCACGCATTGGCTTGCGCGCCTTTTTTCTTAAGGATGCATTATGCAAAATACTTTTCCTCTCGCTCCTTCCTCAACAGATGCTCTCAGTATCTTTCAGCACAAAAGCTTACGTGAAGCCAGTATTTGGGAAATGATTAAAGACCTTGTGCGCCCAGCCCCGCGTCCGCTGGACTGTTTGCAAGTGGAAATAACGTCTCATTGCGCAGCTAAGTGTAGTTATTGCCCGCACACCACCGATGCCGCCACATGGCAAGCACAGCACATGCCTGCGCATACTTTTGCAAATCTTTGGCCGCTCTTACAACAAAGCACAAGGGTACATTTGCAAGGCTGGGGAGAGCCTCTTTTGCATCCGCATTTCTTTGAATTTGTGGCATTAGCGCGTAAGGCCGGATGTCTTGTCTCTTCTACCTCATGCGCTGTACAGCTATCTAAAAATAAAGCGCAGAAGATTATTGATAGTGGTATAGATATATTAGCTTTTTCCTTAGCTGGCACCGATGCCCAAAGCAATGCCGTCCGCGCCGGAGCCGACTTTCATAAAGTATGTGAAAACATCATGCTTTTAGAAAAATTACGCCAAGAACATTGGGCTGTGCACTTGGAAATCCACGTGGCCTATCTTCTTTTGGCCGATCGCATGGAAGCTATTTTAGCTTTGCCTGAGCTCTTACATCGTCTTGGCGTGCCCACTGCCGTCATCAGCACACTAGATTATGCCCCTTCTCCGGCGCAGGCGGCTTTGGCGCTAACAGCAAGTGCAGACCCAGCTTCGCAAGAAAAACTTACACGCGCGCAAGAACTTTTGCGTCAAGCTCGCGAAGAGGCCGAGGGCTATGGTCTTAACTTTCACTATGCCTTGCCAAGTGCCACCATGGCCAGCACATGCCGCGAAAATATACAAAAAAGCTTATATATCAGCGCTGCAGGGCATGTTTCTCCTTGTGTGTATTTGCAGGTTCCATCTCAGGAAAGCATGAAAGAAGCATGTGTTTTTGGCAATGTTAATGACGAAAATGCGGCGCTTATCTGGGAAAAAGAAGATTTTGTACGCTTTCGTGAAGATCACGCCGCAGGTCAGCCCAGCACTGCCTTATGTCAGCATTGCGTAAAACGCTATGAAGTTGTGCAAGATTAAATTTTG
>CAYJHU010000236.1:0-3884 GCA_964369655.1 uncultured Desulfovibrionaceae bacterium
CTTAAATAATGTCTAGAGTTTGTTTATATTTTAAGGGATATTTTTGCCTAGTTAGGAGTCAAAATTGTGGCATTATTTTATGCCGTAGTTGAATAGTTACCGTAAGGAATTTAAAAAATAAATATTCTCAAGATCCCAGAAATCTTGAGAATATCTTGCCGGAAGGCATTTATTTGTGCGACATAAAAGTATGCCGCACAAATAAATATGTTTTTACCCACCGATGAGGTTCATGGCCATTCGAGGCATGGAGTTTGCCTGACCAAGCATGGCCACGGCAGACTGGGTAAGAATTTGGTTACGCACAAAGTTGGTCATTTCCATGGAAACGTCAACGTCAGAAATACGAGATTCAGCGGCGGCCATATTCTCAGATTGAATGGTCAAATTGTCCACGGTAGCTTCCAGACGGTTTTGCATGGCCCCAAGGTGGGCTCTGATTTTGTCCTTAGAGACAATGGCATCAGTAATTGCCACAAGTGCAGCCTGAGCTTGCGACTGTGTGGAAATGGAGTGGCCTGCATCAAGAGAGCTGTTCATGCCAAGGCCAAGAGCCGAAGCGGTACTGTCACCGATGCGGATGTAGTAATAATCTTCGCCAGAGTCGTTAAGGGTACCAAAGTGAACCTTCAATGAGCCGGTGCTCTTGAGTAAGTCACCATTGTGATCGCCGGAAAGTGAACCATCAAGCAGCTTAACGCCGTTAAAGTCCGTTGCGTTGGCGATACGAGTGATTTCCGAAGCAAGGGATTGATACTCAGATTCAATCATCAAACGCTGGGTTGAGTCATAAGTACCGGTGGCTGCTTGCTCGGCCAGTTCTTTCATGCGGATAAGCTGAGCATCAATAACGCCAAGGGCGCCGTCGGCCGTTTGAATAAGAGAAATAGCGTCATTAGCATTTCTTATACCTTGATTCAAGGCAGCAATATCTGCACGCATAAGTTCGCGAATAGCAAGGCCGGCAGCATCATCGGAAGCTCCGTTGATGCGAAGACCAGAAGACAAACGCGAGGTTGAGGTTTGTAAATTGCCATAATGGCTGTTCAAGTTGTTGGCAGCGTTAAGCGCCATAGCGTTGTGATTAATAGTAAGTGCCATAACATTCCTCCGTGAATGCTTGCTAGCCTAGTGGAGCAAAAAGCGCGATTGCTTCCCTGCAATCTTCCACAGACAGTGCTCGTTTGAGCTGTTTAAGAATTTTTCCGCGTAAATCTATACGCATCCTCAATTACGAAAAGGTTTCTGGGTAACCTTTAATAGCTACGCTTTCTTTGGCGTTTAAGCGAATAAATAAATTATACTTACGCCTACGTAGCGGCTGTCTGCCCTTGCAGTCAGCATGGTAATTCCAAATGGAATTGCCATAAAAAATGGGTAAAAAATACCAATCTTTTTTCTTAAGTAGTGTTAAGCAAATTATATACCAAAGGGGGATATGACTAAGGCTTAATCGCGAGATATGTAAAAAATACATAAAAAAAGGCAGACATCGCATGAGGATATCTGCCTGATAGTGTTATACTAAAATTATATTTATAGTGGTTAACCTCCGATGAGGTTCATGGCCATTCGAGGCATGGAGTTAGCCTGACCAAGCATGGCCACGGCAGATTGGGTAAGAATTTGGTTACGCACAAAGTTGGTCATTTCCATGGAAACGTCAACGTCAGAAATACGAGATTCAGCGGCGGCCATATTCTCAGATTGAATGGTCAAGTTGTCCACTGTAGCTTCCAAACGGTTTTGCATGGCCCCAAGGTGGGCTCTGATTTTATCCTTGGAAACAATGGCGTCATTAATCGCCACAAGTGCAGCCTGAGCTTGCGACTGCGTGGAAATGGAGTGACCTGCATCAAGAGAGCTGTTCATGCCAAGGCCAAGAGCAGAAGCGGTACTGTCACCAATGCGGATGTAGTAATAATCTTCGCCAGAGTCGTTGGCGGTACCAAAGTGAACCTTCAAGGAACCTGTGCTCTTGAGTAAGTCACCATTGTGATCGCCGGAAAGAGAACCATCAAGCAGCTTAACGCCGTTAAAGTCCGTTGCGTTGGCGATACGAGTGATTTCCGAAGCAAGGGATTGATACTCAGATTCAATCATCAAACGCTGGGTTGAGTCATAAGTACCGGTGGCTGCTTGCTCGGCCAGTTCTTTCATGCGGATAAGCTGAGCATCAATAACGCCAAGGGCGCCGTCGGCCGTTTGAATAAGAGAAATAGCGTCATTAGCATTTCTTATACCTTGATTCAAGGCAGCAATATCTGCACGCATAAGTTCGCGAATAGCAAGGCCGGCAGCATCATCGGAAGCTCCGTTGATGCGAAGACCAGAAGACAAACGCGAGGTTGAGGTTTGCAAATTACCATAGTGGTTGGTCAAGTTGTTGGCAGCGTTAAGCGCCATAGCGTTGTGATTAATTGTAAGAGCCATAACATTCCTCCGTGAATGTTTTGTTGCCAGATGGAGCAAAATGCGCGACTGCTTCCCTGCAATCTTCCATCTACAATGCTTAGCTTGCGTAATCTCATATGGTTTGGCAAAGCTAAGAAGGCGATTAGTATAAAGTGCATATATATGATGCACAGCCCTAGTTGTAAGGCAGTGTGGCAAAATTTGCCTAGCGTGCCTTGTTATGTAAAAATGAGCAAAATGCATACCAAATGCAGTCAAAAACTTACGTTTTGCACTATTTTGAAAAAAAATTTTGTCAATTTTTGAAAAAAATGAAATGGAAAAGTAAGTCTTTTTTTCTTTTTGAGGGTGTTTAGCGGAGTTTTTTAAAAAGGTAAAATTTTCCTAGGGAAAAATATTCTTTTTTACCCTAAAGTTTTTTGAAAAGCGGTATTTACAGAGTTTCACTGCGATGAGGCATAAAATGTATAAAAAAATCCTGCCTTCCATGTTTGCATGGTAGGCAGGCTTGTATATCCCCTTCCCAAAGGATTTTATCTCACTGACTTATCCGCCGATAAGGTTTAAGGCCATACGCGGCATGGAATTAGCTTGGCTAACCATGGCCACGGCAGACTGGGTCAGAATTTGATTACGTACGAAGTTGGTCATTTCTGCGGCTACGTCAGCATCAGAAATACGTGATTCAGCGGCAGAAAGGTTTTCTGACTGAATGGTCAGGTTGTCTACCGTTGCTTCGAGACGGTTTTGCATAGCTCCAAGGGTAGCACGGATTTTATCCTTAGAAACAATAGCGTTCTGTACTGCTACCATGGCTTGTTGGGCTGCAGACTGAGTAGATACGGAAAAACCCGCTCCCTCAGCACTTTGATTACCAAGGCCAAGAGCCGAAGCTGTACTATTACCGATTTCAATATCATAATAGTCTTCTGTTGATTCGTTGGCAGTACCAAAGTGGATACGCAATTTACCTGTAGACTTAAGTGCATTACCGTTATGGTCGCCGGAAAGTGATCCGTCAATTAGCTTGAGGCCGTTAAAGTCTGTGGCAGTGGCGATACGAGTGATTTCCGAAGCAAGCGCTTGATATTCGGATTCAATCATTAAGCGCTGTGTGGAATCGTATGTACCTGTGGCACCCTGCTCAGCCAGCTCTTTCATACGAATGAGCTGCGCGTCGATAACGCCAAGAGCGCCGTCGGCTGTTTGCAAGAGTGAAATGGCGTCGTTTGCGTTACGTACGCCTTGGTTCAAAGCGGCAATATCCGCGCGCATAAGTTCGCGAATTGCAAGGCCTGCCGCATCGTCGGCGGAGCTATTTACACGTAGCCCCGAAGACAGTCGCTGGGTTGAGGTTTGAAGGTTGCCATAGTGCGTCGCCAAGTTGTTGGCGGCATTAAGGGCCATCTGGTTACTGTTGATGTACATTGCCATAACATTCCTCCTTGAATGTGTGGTGATATGGGCGT
>CAYJHU010000237.1:0-3869 GCA_964369655.1 uncultured Desulfovibrionaceae bacterium
AAAAACCGACCCAAAGGGCTTGTAGCCGTAGGTGAGGAACGAGCCGTACGGATATCGTGCGCCTAGGCGTTTTCTCCCCCAGCAAACCCCCATAACATAGGACATAAAATGGATCGTAAGCAAGCCATCGGCTACATAAAGGAGCGTCTCAGTATCGTAGATATTGTGCGTCGTTATGTGGATTTGAAGCCCAATGGGCCGCGTTGGTCTGCGCCTTGTCCTTTTCATCAAGAGACAAAGCCATCATTTTCTGTCAATGAGCAAGAGGGATTATTTTACTGCTTTGGTTGTCAGGCTTCAGGCGATATTTTTGGTTTTTACATGCGCATCAATGGGCTTGATTTTGGTGAGACGCTTGAGCAATTGGCCGTTGAAGCCGGAATTACCCTTGATCCGTGGAAAAATCCTAATTCAGCCGGAATACACAAAAATGACGGGAGAGGTGCGGGACAGCTTGATGCAAAACAAAAGCAATCTGCGCGCCAAAATATGTTTCGCATGTATGCCCTTGCCGAATCGCATTTTATGACTAATCTATCTAATGTAGATGGCAAAATGTGCCGAGAATACCTAGAAGGGCGTAAGCTGAGCCAAGAGACCATTGAAAGATTTTCCCTTGGCTATGCGAAAAATGATTGGCAAAACCTTGCCACGGCTTTGCAAAGGGCAGGCTTTAAGGAAAAGGACGCCATTGAAGCCGGACTTTTGGGGCGCAGTGAAAAAACCGGGCGCGGTTATGATCGTTTTCGCGGGCGACTTATATTCCCGATTCGCTCTTTGTCCAATCAAGTTATCGCTTTTGGCGGAAGAATTATTGGCAATGAAGATGAGGCAAAGTATATAAATAGTTCAGATTCTCTCATTTACAAGAAGGGAGATCAAATTTATGGACTTGCGCAAGCCAGAAAAGGTATTAGTTTACAGGGAAATGTACTCTTAACCGAAGGCTATATGGACGTGCTGACCTTGCACCAATTTGGCTATGCCAATGCAGTGGGTGTGCTTGGTACTGCGCTTACACCGGAGCAAATTAAACGTCTGTCTGGTTTTACTTCGCATATTATCCTGCTTTTTGACGGTGACAGAGCAGGGAGAAAGGCCGCTTTACGCGCCAGTGAGATGATTCTTAGCCGCGGCTTAAAATGCACGGTGGTGCTTTTGCCGGAAGGTGAAGATATTGACAGTTTGTTGCATAATGAAGGCAAGGAAGCCTTTGAAAAGTTGCAACAACAAGCATCAGATGCTTTGACATTTTGCATACAAGTTTTGCGCGATATGGCGCCAAAAGAGGCAGTGCAATGGGCCAAGTCCTTTTTACAAAAGGTAGAAATACCTGAACTTGTGAGTTCTTTTACGAGTAGGCTCGCTACAGGCCTGCAGTTGACCGAGGAAACGTTGCGGCAAAACTTGGCGAAAAGTCGTCAATTTTCCCCAAGGGGCGGGCAACAAAAAACGTACGAAGATAACAATGTAAACAATAATTTGCAGGAAAGTAACGCAGCGCAAGCGGGAAAAAGACAAATGACCCCCCTTGCCATGCGCGATAAGCAGATTATGATGTATGCTGTGCGTTATCCGCATCGTTTGGATGACCTTAGAAAAATTGGGGCAGATCTCGCCATATCTACCCCGGTGGCACGGCAACTTTGGGATAAAATTGAAGCATTTGGCCCCGAAGAAGTGCTCTATCAGCTCAACGAGCGAGAGCAAAAATTTTGGGTTCAAAGCCGCACCGGAGAAGCACCCCCAAGGGATGATGGGGAGAAAGAATTGCAAAGTCTTGAAAAAGATTTAGAAAAATTTCAAGATCTTAAGCAAAAATCTTCGCTTTGTGCGGCCTTACGAGAAAATGCTAACCTTGGCGATTTTAACGCAGACTTAGATTATCTTCGTGTGTTACAGGAAACTTTGAGGAGGATTGATGAATAATCTTAAAGACATACAGCAGATTAAGTCCCTTATTGATAAGGGCAAGTCCATGGGCTATCTGACCTTTGATGAGGTGGCAAAGGCCCTACCTGCTGAGATGAGTAGCTCTGAACAACAATTTGAAGAAGTAATTACTATCTTTGAGCAACATGATATTGCCATTGTGGATTCAGAAAAAGAAGGTAAGAAGATTACCATTAATGCCGCTGAAAGTGATGACGACGTTGTAGGCGAGGGCAATTTAGACTTAGTGGAAGATGAAGAAACTGTTGATTATTCTTCACGCAACACTGACCCTGTGCGCATGTATTTACGCGAAATGGGCGCCGTGCCATTGCTTGACCGTGATGGTGAAGTGGTTATTGCTAAAAAGATTGAACTTGGTGAGCAGGATGTGCTTTATGCCTTGGTGGAAGTGCCAGTGGCAGTTGAAGAGCTCATCAATGTAGGTGAGGATTTACGCACCAATCGCATCAAGCTTAAAGATGTTGTAAAAACCATCGAGGAAGATGACCCGAGCGAAGATGAAATGAATCAGCGTAGCCGTGTAATTCTTTTGCTTGATGAAATAAAGCAAACATTTAAGAAGAAAAAGAAAATTTACGCCAAGCTTGATGATTGTTGCACCTTAGAGCGCCGTGTAGCCGGTATTCAAAAAGAAATTATGAGCTATAAAGAAGAAGTGGTGGTGCGCCTGCGTGATATTAAGCTTGAAAAAACGCTTATTGATCGTATCATTGAAACCGTGGAAGATTATGTGCGTCAAATGCATAACTGTCAGCGCGATTTATCCGCCTATATTCTCTCTACCGGTCGTACGCAAGCAGAAATTCAAGAACTCTTCACCGGAGTTGAGCAACGCACCATCAGCCCCACCGATGCAGCAAAAGCCTTGCATTTGAGTGTGGATGAACTTTTTTCCTTTAAGGAAATGATTATCGGCAAGATTGAAATTTTGCGCCGTCTGCAAGAAAAGTGTTGCCACAATGTCCATGACTTAGAGGAAGTTTTGTGGCGTATTAAACGCGGTAATACTCACGCCATGCGTGCAAAACAAGAGCTTATTCGCTCAAACTTGCGCCTAGTAGTTTCCATTGCCAAAAAATACACCAACCGTGGTTTGCAGTTCCTTGATTTGATTCAGGAAGGCAATATCGGACTTATGAAAGCGGTGGATAAGTTTGAATATCAACGCGGCTATAAATTTTCTACCTATGCCACATGGTGGATTCGCCAGGCCATTACGCGCGCCATAGCCGACCAAGCACGCACTATCCGTATCCCTGTGCATATGATTGAAACCATTAATAAACTTATTCGTACTTCGCGTTATCTTGTGCAAGAACTGGGGCGTGATCCCACTCCTGAGGAAATTGCTGAGCGCATGGAATGCCCAGTTGATAAGGTGAAAAAGGTTCTTAAAATTGCTAAAGAACCCATCTCCCTTGAAACTCCCATCGGCGATGAAGAAGATTCAAGCCTTGGTGATTTCATCGAAGATAAAAAAGCCGTGGCTCCGGCCGAGGAAGTTATCAGCACGAAGCTTTCTGAGCAATTGGCTTCGGTGCTTGCTGACCTTACTCCAAGGGAAGAGCAAGTCCTGCGCAAACGCTTTGGTATTGCAGAAAAAAGTGACCATACCCTTGAGGAAGTGGGCAAGCTCTTTAACGTAACGCGTGAGCGTATCCGTCAAATTGAGGCTAAAGCACTGCGTAAGTTGCGTCACCCCATACGCAGCCAAGTGCTACGCTCATACTACGAAAACTAAGTATATCAACATAAGGGGAAGAATTGAATACCAACTCTTCCCCTTATAAAATAAAGTATTTTAAAAAAGTCCCTAAAAAAGACTTGCCAAAAGCCTGAGTTTTGCGTAAAAGAACTCTCGCTTGTGCGGAGAGGTGTCTGAGCTGGTCGAAGGAGCACGATTGGAAATCGTG
>CAYJHU010000238.1:0-3859 GCA_964369655.1 uncultured Desulfovibrionaceae bacterium
TAATTTTTTACAAGTCCTTTTTGATAATTTTCACTTTACAATCCACATCAAAAAGTTCCTTCCCCCAGAAAAGTAAAAAATCTGAATGCCACCCCAAAATGCATGCAAAAAACAATTGAGTATAAGCTTTGTTTTTGCTAACCTTGATTTGTTCTTGTAGCACGTTCGCTGTTTTCCCAAGTTCTTTACATCCTCATAAGTCATATTTAAGAGGTATCTATGCTCTACCTTGAATTTTTATTTTTGTTTTGCATGCTCTATTTAGGTAGTCGTTTTAGCGGTGTTGGCTTAGGTGCCATTGCCGCCCTTGGGCTTATGGTGGAAGTATTTATCTTCCGCATGCCTTTGGCTGAACCGCCGGTGGCAGTAATGTTGATTATTATTTCGGTGGTAACATGCGCGGCAGTTTTGGAGGCCGCCGGTGGGCTAAAATATATGCTACAATTAGCCGAAGGAATTTTACGGAATAATCCCAAGCAAATCACCATTCTTGGCCCCTTTACCACCTATTTTGTTACCCTTTTACTTGGCACAGGACATGCCGTATATACCATCATGCCCATCATCGGTGATGTGGCCTTAAAGAATAATATTCGACCAGAACGCCCCATGGCGGCTGCCTCAGTGGCCTCGCAAATCGGCATTTGCGCCAGCCCCATTGCCGCAGTTACAGTTTATTATTTAAGCCAATTGGCAGAAATTGACCCCAGTATCAATTTGCTTACCATTGTTTCAATAACCATTCCCTCCACCATGGTAGGTGTTCTGCTTATCTGTCTGTACAGCCTCAAGCGCGGCAAAGAACTGGAAGACGATCCGGAATATCAAAAGCGTCTCAAGGATCCTAAGTGGAAAAAAATTCTTGAAAGCAAAGCTCCCGCCACCGAAGCAGAACAATTACCCGCTTCGGCAAAGCTTTCTGTCATGTTATTTTTATGTGCTCTAATATGTATTATTTTTGTGGCTATGGTACCGGAAGTGCGCACCTTTGACGGCAAAGCCATCCCCATGGATAAAATCATCCAAATGATGATGCTTGCCTTTGCCGGTATTATTCTGGTCGCGACTCGCACAAGCACCAGCAAAATCCCTGAAGGAATCGTTTTCAAGTCCGGCATGGTGGCCACCATTGCCATCTTTGGCATTGCCTGGATGAGCGATACTTTTTTCCAATACGCCATGCCCACCTTTAAGGCTCACATTACCGATATGGTTCATGATTACCCTTGGACTTTTGCCTTAGCTTTGGCTGCGGTATCCATTGTGGTCAACTCTCAAGCCGCCACTGCGCGCATTATGCTTCCCGTGGCCTTAAGCTTAGGCCTGCCGCCTGCGGTGCTTATTGGTCTTATTCCGGCAACTTATGCATATTTTTTCTTCCCTGTCTATCCTTCTGATGTGGCCACCTGTAACTTTGACATAAGTGGAACCACAAGAATAGGAAAATGGTACTTCAACCATAGCTTTATGATTCCCGGACTCATTGGAGTTTCAAGCGCTTGTATTGTTGGATATATTCTGGCACATATACTCATCAACTAAAAACAAAATACTTTGACAAAACATTAACAAGAGGAGAGACAAAATGTCCACACGCGTTGAGCATGATTTTTTGGGTGAACTCACTATCCCTAACGATGTTTATTATGGAGTGCAAACCTATCGAGCCATAGAGAATTTTTATATATCTCACAGCAAAATTAAAGATATTCCTGAATTTATTCGAGCCTTTGCCTATGTAAAAAAAGCCGCCGCCATGGCGAACAAAGAATTTGGCCTTTTGTCAGATGAGGTATTTAAAGGCATTTGCGGTGCCTGCGATGAAATCATTGATGGCAAATTACACGACCAATTCCCCACCGATTGCTTCCAAGGCGGTGCAGGCACATCTTGTAATATGAATGCCAACGAGGTTATTGCCAACCGAGCCCTGGAGCTTATGGGACACAAAAAAGGTGAATATGAGTTTTGCCACCCCAACAATCATGTGAACTGCTCACAATCCACCAACGATGCCTACCCCACAGCCTTGCACCTTGCCCTGCATGCCATGCTTGGACGTCTCGTCAATGCCATCCGCTATCTGCATGATGGTTTTATGCTGAAAGGTGAAGAATTTAGTGACATTGTCAAAATGGGAAGAACGCAATTACAAGATGCTGTACCCATGACGCTTGGCATGGAATTTACCGCATATGCCACAACCCTTGAAGTAGAAGTAGGACGTTTAGAATATGCAGCCTCCTGCCTTTTAGAGGTAAATATGGGCGCTACCGCCATCGGTACCGGCATTTGCTCTCCTCAAGGCTATGCCTCACTATGCACACAAAAGCTCAAAGAAGTCAGTGGACTTAATGTAAAACTCTCCCCAAATCTCATTGAAGCTACATGGGATACGGGCGTTTATGTGCAAGTTTCTGCAGCCATTAAAAGCGCAGCTGTTAAAATTTCAAAAATTTGCAACGACTTACGCTTGCTATCTTCCGGCCCTCGCTGCGGACTTAATGAAATCAACCTCCCTCAATTGCAACCCGGCTCCTCCATCATGCCAGGTAAGGTGAACCCAGTTATCCCCGAAGTAGTCAACCAAGTTTGCTTTGATGTTATGGGTAAAGACCTCACAGTAACCCTTGCTTCTGAAGCTGGACAACTTGAGCTCAACGTTATGGAACCGGTCATAGCGCATTGTCTTTTTGACGGGCTCAACAGATTGCGCCGTGCTGTGCGTACCTTACAAGATAAGTGCGTTGACGGAATAACTGCCAACAGAGACGTATGCCGCGCCTTGGTAGAAAATAGCATTGGCATTGTCACTGCGCTCAATCCGCATATTGGCTATGAAGCTTCTGCTTCCATTGCCAGAGAAGCGCTGGAGAAAAAAGCATCTGTCTATGAACTCGTGCTTGAACGTCAGCTTTTAAGCAAAGAAAAACTTGATGAAATCCTATCTCCTGAGGCCATGTTACACCCAAGAGATATGCAATAAGCATCCACTATGTTGTTAAATTTATGATAGAGTTTACTGGGGGAAAACCTTTTGTGGAACACAAGGGTTTCCAAAGGGGATTATCCCCCCTGCTCTTTACTGTCGAAGAGTTTGGGAGGCAGCGCCTCCCAAAAAAAGTATTGTCCAAAGCTTACTCAAAAATTTTACCTATTTATTTTAATATTGTAATGCTTTTCAACTGTAGTAATAAAATTCGCAAGTCTAGCGTTTCTTCTCATAATACCCTTTACGGGAAGCCCCGGTAGCAAGGCATTTTTATTCACTTTCCCCGTGGTTATTCGATAGTAGAAATCCACCAAGAATGACACACGCCCATTAGCCGCGCAGTGAATGAGAACGTTTTTACCTTGTAGCTGATTCATGGTAGCTATGAAGGATTCCATAGTCACTATGGGATTTTGGATGTCAAAGGGAATGTTGAAATACACAAGACCGGCATTGTAAATGGCAGCAAGGTTAGGTTGCGGTTCTGCTCGCAAAGGAGGAATAACACTTATGACAACCTCAACACCGGCTTCCTTGGCTTTGGCAAATTGTTCAGGTGTGGGAAGGCCTGCTGTTACCAAGTGATCATGCACCTTATGAATAGCTATAATGTCTTGTAATACGGCTGTATCAATAGCTTTTACACTATTTTGCATTTGCATTGCAAAAGAACGGGAAGAAGTAAAAAATAGCGCCATGCACAAAACGATTATAACTACTCTGAACATAAGTGTTTTCCCTTTTTGCTTTAATCTAAAACTATGTCATATTCCATAATATATATTGTTAACACACTATATCATAACAAATTTTCACGACATGTCGCTGTATTCTTTGTTTCTTAACAAGTCAACTCAAAAAAACATT
>CAYJHU010000239.1:0-3847 GCA_964369655.1 uncultured Desulfovibrionaceae bacterium
CAAAGGGGATTATCCCCTTTGGCGGAGGGTTTGGGAGGCAGAGCCTCCCAAAAAACTTTTCTTAAATAATCTTACGCACGCGCCACATATGCACGAGAGTGAGGACGGCAAAGAGCATTCCGGCGGTATAATGAGCTTTTTTACTCCCAACGCCACCTGTAAAAAGCATGGTAAAAAAGCTTCCTACCATGCCACCATAAAAGATTTTACGCTTTTGTGCGCGAGTGAGCTTGTCAGAAACATTCATGGATGCAAAGCTCATTTTTTGAGCATTGTCACTTTCTGCTTGTGGTGCATTTTCCTTAAGCCATTCTTCTCCTTGCTCCAGCAAAGCTGTAATGGCGTCATCTCCCAGCACTTCTGGGTCATATTCCACAAGCAAAGATCCGGTAAGAGCTTTATGTTCAATACGCTCCACACCGGGGAAAGCACTGAGCATGGGCACAATTTCCGCGGCAAGGGCGGCATCTTTCAGCACAGCATGACGTAACCGCACACGCCCTGCAATAAATGAAACCACAAAGTCTTCTAACATATCTACTCCTTATTGCACAGCCTCAACAACATCTGCATCGATCACCATTTGCGCATCTGGCTTTACAGGCAAATGCGGACGCATGGCATTAACCGTAATGCCAAGGGTAGTCAGATTATGCATAATGGCGGACAAAGTGGGGGTCACAAGGTTAAACAGACCCGCACCCAAAAAGACAGAATTTAATCCCATATTTATAGCAAAATTTTCGTTAATACGTGTAATAGTCTTGGTGCCCAGCTTACGCGCAATAACCAGTGAGCGTAAGTTGCTCTCAAGCAGCACCACGTCGGCCACTTCTTGCGCAAGGTCGGTAGCATCGCGCAAGCTTACGCCCACATTAGCCATGGAAAGCGCAGGCGCATCATTGACGCCATCACCCACCATGACAACTTTGCAACCTTCTGCTTGCAATTCTTGAACAATGCGTGCCTTATCCACTGGTAAAATGCCGGCATAATATTCTGTAATGCCAAGACGATCGGCCATATTTTTTGCGGCGCGTTCATCATCGCCGGTGAGCATCACCACGCGCTTAATACCTAATTCCTTAAGCTCCTTAATAACTTCTACGGACTCAGGACGCACTGTATCGCGGATGGCAACAACACCAATGGCTTTGCCGCCTTTGGCAATATAGAGCAAAGAATAGCCAAGGGCAATAAGGCGCTGCACATCATTATCAAGCTCAGAAACATCAATGTTTTCATCTTCGCAAACATAGTGGCGGCTTCCAAGTAGCACACGGTCGCCATGCAATTGACTGGCTATGCCATGCGCCACGATGTATTCTACCTCGCCATGCTCTTCCTTATGGTGCAATTCCTGAATTTCTGCCTGACGCACCACGGCGCGAGCCACAGGATGCGGAAAGTGCTCTTCCATGCAGGCCGCAAGGCGCAACACTTCTTCTGGCTTATGCCCAGCGCAAGCCACAACTTCGGCAACTTCTGGCTTAGCTTCAGTAAGTGTACCTGTCTTATCAAAAACCACCGTGTCGGCTTCGGCTAAACCCTCAAGGAATACGCCGCCCTTAATAAGTACGCCGCGACTGGCTCCCTCGCGCATGGTAGAAAGAATGGCCAGCGGCGTTGCAAGACGCAAAGCGCAGGAATAATCCACCAGTAATACCGAAGAAGCACGAATGGGATCGCGTGTTACAAGGAATACCAATGCAGACAAGAGGAAGGTAAAGGGCACGGCGGCATCTGCCATACGCATGGCCTTGCCTTCAATGCCGGCTTTGAGCTTTTGAGAATCTTCAATAAAAGCAATAATTTTTTGTAAACGTGTTTCATCCCCAAGTTTAGTAGGACGCACCACAATAAAGCCCTCTTCCACCACGGTACCGGCAAAGACTGTATTACCAGCTGCTCTGCGTACCGCTTGCGCCTCACCGGTCATGGAAGCTTGATTGACCATGGCCTCACCTTCAACAACAGTACCATCTACCATAATGACTGTACCGGTGCGGATAATGACTTCGTCTTCTAAACTTAGTTCATTAAAAGGCTTGCGAACTTCTGTTCCTTCCACACGCACCCACACATTATCCACATCCAGTGCCAAGCTTTGGGCCAGGCTCTCACGTGAGACTTTGCGAGTCCATTCTTCCAGTGCATCGCCAACATTTAGAAGGAAAATCAACATGCTTGCCGTGGGAAAATCGCGGCGCAAATAGGAAACCAATATGGCAGTTGCATCAAGCACATCCACATTTAGCTTTGCGCTAAATAGAGCATCAAGTCCCTTTTTTAAATGCGGAATAGATCCCAGCACATTAAAGGCTATATTTACCCAAAAAGGTAAAAATGGACGAACAATAAAATAGCGTACAAAAAGCCCGGTGACGGGGAAATTCATCATTTTTTTCGCCACAGTTGCCACCTTACCCACAAGAGCAAGGGTTTCCGGCTTTAAGCATGCGGGAGGAGTGCTATCTTGCACACCAAGTAATTTTAAGACTGCCGTGCGAGCTTTTTTGCTCTCATACCAAAAAAGCACCGACCCCGTTAAGGTGTTGATGCTAAATTCTGCAATGCCGTCCATGGCCTCAAGCTTTGCTTGCACAGCGGCGGCTGTGGCCTTGCTCATGGGGCTTAAAGAGCGGGCACGTAATCTGCCTACTTTTCCTTGGATTTCATGAATTATAACGCACTGCATAATATACCTTTGTATGATAAATGTTGGGAAGAGATAGTATCTTTTACTGTATTATACGGAAAGGGGAAACTTTTGAAAAAAGTTTCCCCACCATAGTTTACAGGCTTTTTGAAAATGGAAGCGGGAGGTAAAATATTATTTTTTCTCTTTCAACTCTTGTTCTTGTTCCATTTTACGTTGTTCCGAAGCGCTCTGAGCTTCGGCCACAAGGTCTTCCACGGTTTCTTTAAGGATTTCCACTTTGGACATGACGCATTCTTTTACATCAAGGCCGCGGCTAAGCAAATCTGTGGCAGCAGGACGAAAACCAGCAATGCCAGCACCGGCCATGCCTTTTTTCGCCATGGAGCCAAGCACAACACCACCTAAAAATACTAAACCGAATTTGAATAATGCTTGCATGTTTTTCTCCTTACTACGGTATGACCGTAAAAATTTATTTTTTGCTAATGCCAACCTTGGCAGGTCTAAGCAATCTATTTTTGAGCTTATACCCTTTTTGCATAACAGTGCTCACATGGTTTTCTTCCATGTCGTCACGCTGTTCAAAGGTTAAAGCTTCATGCAGTTCTGGGGTAAAGGCTTCGCCTACTTCGCCCACTGGCTCAAGACCGTGGACTTTCACCGCATCAAGCAAAAGCTTACGCGTCATTTCAACGCCCATGGCTAAGTCCTTACAGGCTTCCATATTGCCGTATTGCAGAGCAAGGTCTAGGTTATCAAGACTTGGGAGCAAGCTTGCCAGCACTTTTTCTGCTGCATAGGCGATTTGCTCTTCATGCTCACGCGCCAAGCGTTTTTTATAATTTTCCATATCGGCTAAGGCTCGCAAATGTGCTTCGCGCGCTTCGGCTTCTATTTCTTTTAATGTTTTGGGCTTTTCTTCCTCTATGTCTTGACTGACTGCATCAAGGTCAATGCTTGGCAGTTCGTCGTCCATGGGAATAATGCACTCATCTTGTGCGCCCTGACGTTCATCGCTAAAGGGATTATCATAATCCTGAGCTTCATTTTGAGCGTCGCTATATTTTTTATGTGCTTTTTTGTTATCCATTACCTTACTCCTTAAACAAGAGATAAAAATAAGCAAGGGATTAGCACTTGTCAAGACCTGTGCCATGCGATTTTTGCCACAGGGGGCACTAATTA
>CAYJHU010000240.1:0-3843 GCA_964369655.1 uncultured Desulfovibrionaceae bacterium
CATCAAAGAAGTGACAGAAAGGAATGGAAGAATCAATGGCGCTTAAATGCGACACCAGCGCCAAGTCCATACATTCTTGCACAGAGGCAGAGGCAAGCATGGCAAAACCTGTTTGGCGGCAAGCCATAACGTCTTGATGGTCACCAAAAATAGACAAAGCATGCGAGGCCAAAGCACGAGCCGAAACGTGGAACACGCCTGGGAGCAGTTCGCCTGCAATTTTGTACATATTGGGAATCATGAGCAAAAGCCCTTGAGATGCGGTGAAGGTAGAGGTCAGCGCACCGGCGGCCAAAGAACCATGCACAGCGCCCGCAGCACCTGCTTCTGATTGCATTTCGCGCACCACAAGCTTTTGTCCCATAAGGTTAATACGCCCGGCAGCAGCCCAGTCATCAGCAAGCTCACCCATAACAGAAGAAGGCGTAATGGGGTAAATTGCTGCGGTGTCTGAGAGTGCATAGGCAATGTGGGTGGTGGCGGTATTGCCATCCATAGTTTTCATCTTTGCCATATCTTGCTCCTTTTGCGGTGCGCTTGCACCAGATACAGTCTTTGGGTAGAATTTTTCTACCATTTACTTATAAAAAAGCTCACTAACATAAAACTGTTTGATTGAACAGTCTATTCTTGCATTTTTGCAAAAAATTTACAAAAACAAAGAATTACAATAGGATGTGAATATTGAGAAAAATAGCTTAGACTTGTCATGAAGCTTGCTGTGAATATTACAATCCTTCACAATTTCTTAAGCATTATTTCATAAAAAGCAAGAGAATTAAGGTATCTTTTTTTATTTTTAAGAGAATAATTTCATTATAAGTACTTTTTTTGTGAAAAACATAACTTTTTTTTAACATATCTGCAAAAATATTTTATCAAGGCCAAAAAAAGCACTCACCATAAGGCAAGTGCTCATTATAAATTTTAGCATAAGCATTAAAGAGAGGGATTTTTTCACCCTCCCCTCAGTAAAATACTAGCTCCATATTATATATTTTCTCTTTCGCACACATCATTCAAAATATCATCATCGAACTGCAAGAGTTGGCGATCAAGATGCTGAATGATTTCATCTTTCTGCGAAAGCGGCGCATTGATAGGAATAAGATTATAATTATGCCCACCAAAAAAGAAAGCATCATCGCAATTAAGAAGCCTCAATAAATGCTTTTCTTCCTCTACTTTTTCTAATTCCGTACACTCTACAAAGCTTCCGTTGTCACGCATGCCCTCAAGAGGCGTGCCCTCAGCCACAGATGTTGGCATAATGGAAACCATATAGGGCGGAAAGGTATTTATAAATTTAGCCGTTTCTTCAATATGAATTTTCCCTTTGCCCTTGCCGGCAACACCAAGCATGATGAGTGCGTCCCAATCCATACCGGCGGCCTTAAGCTTTGCTATGTTTTCATGGGCTTCAGCAAGGGTAAAACCCTTATTCATTTGCTTAATGGCCGGCTCATAGGCGGACTCAAGACCAATGTGCAATTCATTAAATTTTAGCGTGCGCAATGCCTTTAAATCCTCAAGGCTTTTATTTTTGAGGCTCTTAATGGAAGCATAACATGTAATGGTTTCAATTTCCGGAAAGTAGGACGCGATGAGCTTGCCAATTTCCATAAGCTTCTCTGTCTTTAAGATAAATGGCTCGCCGTTGACCAAAAAAATACGCTTTACCGGCTGTCCAAGCGCCTTTAATTCTTGTAAGTCCTCTTCAATATGCGCCAAAGGCGAAACTTTAAAGGGAGTTTCGCGGTACATGGTGCAAAAGGAACATTTATTATGTGAACAACCCGCCGTTACTTCTAAAAGTGGCGTTCTGGCCTCCATGGGATGGCGATATACTTGACCTGTATAGTGCATGATATACTCCTTGGTAGTTAGGGTGTTGAAAAAGTATAATCTGCGTCGTCAGACTTGTTTTTGAACACCCTAATAATCTTTTTAATGGCCTCTTGTAGCTCTCTGCAAAAGACTCGTATAGAATAAGACTGTACTTTCACAGGTCAATTATGGATAATTTTGTCAGTACGGGCATTTATGTCCGTATTAACCAAGGGTTACCGTGGCATAATCATATTTTTCATTATATTTATTGCCCCATAAGGTAAGGGCATTTAAGATGGGCAAGGCTTCTTTACCCATGGGTGTTAAGCTATACTCTACCCGCAAGACTTTTTCATCATAGGCTTTTCTTTGAATAATTTTCGCCGCCTCAAGCTCGCGTAACTCACGCGAAAGCACACGTTCGCTGATACTTGGCACAAAGCGCTTAAGCTCACCATAGCGTAAAGTGCCCTGCGTACCAATATAATAAATCAAAATAGGCTTCCACTTGCCACCCATAAGACTGAGGGTCAATTCCATAGTGCAGTTAAATATTTTCTTTTCTTGACTCATGCTTTCCTCTCTTTTGCCTTGCGTGCCAAGGCGCGCCCCTTTTTCCTGACTTGCTATTTATGAAAATAAGGGTAATGTAGCGAAAGTCTACAACCTAAACCACATAATTGGAGAAAATTATGCCTATAAAAAATGATGACCAAGTTTCAGTTCACTACACCGGCACCTTAGACGACGGTACTGTTTTTGACTCTTCCCGCGAGCGCGATCCCTTAGATTTTACCATGGGCCAAAAAATGCTCATCACCGGTTTTGAAAATGCCCTTATCGGAAAAGAAGTTGGCGATACCGTCACTGTCACCATTCCACCTGCTGAAGCTTATGGCGAAAAAGAAGAAGCTCTTATTTTTGAAGTGCCACGCGCTGAGCTTCCTGACCATATCCAACCGGAAGTAGGCATGCAGCTTTCCCTTTCCAATGAAGAAGGCGACATGAATGTAGAAGTTTGCAAAGTAACAGAAGATAGCATTCACTTAGATGCTAACCATCCCTTAGCAGGACGCACCTTAACCTTTGAAATTGAAATTCTTGCCGTAAAATAAAAATTTTACCAAAGGAGTCTTTATGAAAGCTTTTCTTAAAATTTGTCTTTTGCTGGTATGTGCCTTCTTACTAAGTCCTAGCCATGGCATGGCCAATGGTTGCCCAGATCGAAAATCCGGCAAAAAATCCATGGACATACATGTTCAAGGGGTTTCCGTTGAACATAATACGGCCTTTATGACCTACCTTGTAAATGGACAAAAAAACAGCATGCGCGTGAACTACGGCGACCTAAAAGCCTATCAACGCTTCCTTAACAGAACAGTAAAGATGGTGTATCGCGATGTGCAATATTATAATGATCATGACGATGATTGCACACGCGAAAAAGAAGTCGTAAGTATTGGCGGAATTCAGCTTTCAAATTAAAAGACAACACCTAAATTAAAGGGAGAGCTGTATTATAGGCTCTCCCTTTTTTTATACCTTCTTAATATATCCACTCATGACCATGCCCGACTTGAGCACTTCCGTATGCACATGCTCAAAACGCATTGCGGTCTTGCGTTTTGCAAAAAGCGGCACGCCGTCACCAAGCACTATGGGCACATGTGTCAAAGTTAGGCTATCGATGAGCTCTTTTTCCATAAAACTTTGCACAAGGCGCCCGCCATCCACATAGGCCTGCTCATAGCCGAGATCTTTCATTTTTTGCATTACATCTTCAATACTTCCATTAAAAACTTCCGCCTTGTCCTCATAACCATCCGGCAGGGAAGTTAGGCTTTTACTCATAACCAACGTCGGTATAGTATATGGCCACTGCCCAAAGGAATGCACCGCTTCAAAGGTGCATCGCCCCATTATCAGCACATCCATACTCTTCATGAAAGCTGAAAAATGCGCTCCATCACCTTGCGGATAGGCGTTTAACCAATCAACACTCTTGTTCGCATC
>CAYJHU010000241.1:0-3824 GCA_964369655.1 uncultured Desulfovibrionaceae bacterium
GCTTTATAAAATACCAGCAAGGGCATACGCATGGACGCTGAAACTTCATGGCTACAATTTTTGGAAAATCATTGCATTTCTGACATCTTACGTGCTGAAGCCTATGAGAGCTCAAGCGCGCAGGAGCGACAATGCCTTAAAACTGCCATTGCCTACCACGCTCTTTTAGGAGAAAAAGCACCTAAAGTTAGCACTGTTACTGAATATTCTGCCCAAGGATTTAGGCAAGAGCAAAGCCGCTTTTCTGCCCCGTGGCTATTGGCAGTGGCTTCGCCTGAATTTACCTCACCGGCACGGCTCATTGCAGCACTTATGCCGGCATTGCTTGCGCATGTACCTGTATTTTTTATTACTTTGGGTAAGCCTGCATCAGCTTTATTGCTGGCCCTTGAGCTGATGGGTATTGAAAATATATATAGCCTTGAGAGTACCACACAGCTGGTGGAAGTCATGCAAAAAAATACTGCGCAAACTATGCACAAAGGGCGCTGTGTCTTTTTACATCATAACTTTGCACTCTGTTCTGCCTCGTCGGTGCGTTCACTTTTTCCTGTGGTGGAAGCATTGCATATTCCATATTTTGAAGATAAAAATCAACCGATTATCTTTGCAGATGAGCACTTTTCGGGTAGAGACTTACTTTGCTTCACTCAACCAGATGCACACTTGCTGGAAGATGCAAATGCTTTTGCCCATGCTGCCTTTAGCGACAGTGAAAATGCGAACAACTATTTGCAGTGCTGGCAAAGCGGTATGGAAGCTTGCTGGATTTATGCCAATTATTGCAGTGATTTTTATTATAATATTCACACTTCTTGCGGCCTTATGCCCAATGAACTCTAAGGGGAAAGGATTATGAGCGCAAAGAAAAACACCATTCAAGGTATTAGAAATATAGGTATTATTGCGCATATTGACGCAGGTAAAACGACGCTTAGCGAGCGCATTCTTTATTACACTGAAAAGATTCATCGCATGGGAGAGGTGCATGAGGGCACAGCCACCATGGACTATTTGCCGGAGGAGCAGGAGCGCGGCATTACCATTGCTTCGGCCTGTACCAGCTGTGAATGGAAGGAACATACCGTAAATATTATTGATACTCCCGGACATGTGGACTTTACCATTGAGGTACAGCGCTCTTTGCGTGTGCTTGATGGTGCCGTGGGTGTTTTTTGTGCTGTGGGCGGTGTGGAGCCGCAGTCGGAAACTGTGTGGCAGCAGTCAGAAAATTTTGCCGTGCCTAAGATTGCTTTTGTCAATAAAGTTGATCGTATAGGTGCAGATTTTGAAAGTGTACTTACGGCCCTTAAGGAGCAATTACACACTCGTCCGCTTTTGCTCAGTATGCCCCTAGGGCAGGGGGATGATTTTGAAGCCATTCTTGACATAGTGCGTGAAGAGCGCCTTGACTATGACGAAGAAGATCAAGGAGCAAGCGTGACGCGTTCTCCCTTGACGGAGAGTGAAAAAAAGCTTTTGGCTCCTTGGCGAGAAGCGCTTTTGGAAAGCCTTGCAGAAGTGGATGATATTTTTTTAGAGGATTATTTGGCTGAAAAAGCTTTTAGCCCTGAAGAAATCCTTACTGCTGTGCGTCGTGCCACCTTACAGCGTGCATTAACACCGGTTTTTTGCGGTTCTGCCCTCAAAAATGCGGGTATTCAGCAAGTGCTGGATGGTATTGTGGATTTGCTCCCATCGCCTTTGGATGTTCCGGCCCCCACGGCCTTGGATAAGGATGGCAATGAGCACAGTATTAAGGTTGATGCTTCGGCGCCCTTATCTGCCTTGGTGTTTAAAATTCTTATGGACGAAGGGCGTAAATTAGCCTTTATGCGTTTGTACGCCGGCACCTTAAAAAATGGTGAAAATTACTATCATGTCAATGAGATGAGTCAAGATAGGGTACAGCGTATTTTCCGTTTGCATGCAGACCATCGTGAGCAATTGCAAGAAGCCAGTGCAGGGGATATTGTGGCGGTTATTGGTTTGCGTGATGCCTATACAGGAGCCACCTACGCCAGCAAGGATGCAGCCTATGCACTTGAAAGCATTGATGCTTATGCACCTGTTATTACCCTTGCACTGGAGCCGCGCAATGCCGATGAGGGCAGCACCCTTGATGATGCTTTGCTTCGTTATACCACCGAAGATCCAACGTTGATTTCGCGCCTTGATGAAGGCTCGGGGCATCGTATTTTATCCGGTATGGGTGAGCTTCACTTAGATGTTATTTTGGAGCGTATACGCCGAGAATATAAGATTGATCCACGCGTAGGTCAGCCACAAGTGGTGTGCCGCGAAAGTATCATGCGCGAGGCAGAAGCCGAGGCTGAATTTGATCGTGAGCTTGGTAAAGAGCCACACTATGGAATGGTGCGCTTGCGCATTGCACCGCGCGAACGGGCGGCTGGCAATGCCATTAGCTTTGGTGAGCACTTTCCCAAAAGTATTTTTGAGAGCAGCAAGGAAGCAGGAAAATTTGGACTTTCGCAGGCTTGGCTTGAGGCCACTCGTCAAGGGGTAGAAGATGCCCTGCAAAGCGGGCCATTACTTGGCTATCCTGTGCAAGACGTTGATGTTGTTATTGAATATATACAAAAAAAAGAGGGTGTCTCCTCCGCGCCCGGTTATCATATGGCGGCAGGCATGGCCATGCGCGAGGCTTTAGGGGCGGCTTCTGCAGTGCTTTTAGAGCCCATTATGCAGGTGGAAATCAACGTGCCCGAAGCGCATCTTGGTGCGGCCATGTCGCTTTTTCAAACCTCCGGTGGACGTGTTGAAAATCTCACTCACAAGGGAGTGGAAAATGCCGATGGCGGGCAAAAAGTTATTCAAGGACTTGCTCCTTTGTCAAAGCTTTTTGGCTTTTCAACCTCTTTACGCTCAGCAACCCAAGGGCGTGCAGGTTTAATCCTTCAATTCAAACACTTTGATACACTCTAATGCAACAACCTAAAGCCAAAAAAAGTCTTGGTCAGCATTTTTTGCGTGACAAAAATATTTCGGAAAAAATAGTCCAGCTCTTGCACATTGCCAAGGGGGATAGGGTTATAGAAATAGGCCCAGGCCCGGGTGCACTCACAAATATTTTGGAAAAACAGCCTCTTAAAGAGCTTGTCTTGGTAGAAAAAGATAATTTTTATGCCAAAGAACGCCAAAGATGTGCGCAAGAAGCAGGTTCGTCCATGGTGCAAGCCCTGTTAATGGATGCCATGAATATGCCATGGGAAAAAATCACGCCTGAAAATCCTTGGAAAATTATTTCAAATCTCCCCTATAATGTTGGTTCGCCGCTCATGTGGGATATTTTTTCACAAAGCACCGGCCTTGTACGTGCGGTATTTATGATGCAAAAAGAGGTGGGTTTACGCCTGATTGCTCAGCCGCATAATAAGGAATATGGTGCGCTTTCGGTATGGGCGCAGAGTTTTGTTAGGCCAGAGTGGGGATTTGTGGTGGGGCCAAAGTCCTTTAGCCCGCCGCCCAAAGTGGACTCGGCTGTGCTTGCCTTTACGCCCCTTGCGCCAGAATTGCGCCCGCAATTTCCCGATGCACTGGCAAAGCTTATCAAAATGTGTTTTCAAAATCGCCGTAAGCAGCTTAAGTCGATACTTAAGCAAAACTCAGCCTTACACCTGCTCCCCATCCTAGAAGAGCTAGATATTGACCCCATGCGCCGCCCAGAAACCCTCAGTCCGCAAGATTTTAATACTATTGTGCTTAAAATGCAGCATAGTGCTTAAGATGTTGATTTTTCTGGGGGGATACTTTTTTGAAAAAAAGTATCCCCCCAGACCCCGCTTTGCTCTCTATTTACGTAA
>CAYJHU010000242.1:0-3815 GCA_964369655.1 uncultured Desulfovibrionaceae bacterium
AGATTTTTGGGATAATTTATTGCCGCCATTAAAGTTTTTTGGAAAGGGGGTCTGGAGGAAAACCTTTTGTTCCACAAAAGGTTTTCCCCCAGAAGGGTTTGTCATTAGTCTGAACCTTTTTTCAAAAAGGTTTTTCCCTCCCCCACAAAAACTACTAAGAGGAAAATTTTGAATACCACAAAGCCCTTTGCCATACTACAAGCCGGTTGTAAAATAAATCTTGGCTTGCGTATTACCGGCAGGCGAGAGGATGGCTACCACACGCTGGATTCCATCTTTTGGCCGCTGTCTGTCCCCTATGATACCTTAGAGTTTTATTGGAGCCAGAGGGCGGGCATAGGCGTGCATTGTGCAACTCAAGGCATTGACCTGACTAACAACACCTTAACTAAAGCCCATGAAGCTTTTTTGCAGGGCGGCGGAATCATGCCTGAAGTGGGCGTAGAGGTGCATTTACATAAGAGTATTCCTCACGGGGCCGGACTTGGGGGTGGAAGCAGTGATGCGGCAAGCTTGCTACTTTGTTACAATAAATATGCAAAAAAGCCTCTTTCACCAACTGATTTGCACACAGCTGCCTTAAAAGTCGGAGCCGATGTACCATTTTTTTTGCACAATGTGCCGGCGCACGTGCAAGGTATTGGGGAGATAATTACAAAGCTTGATGAAGCTAGCTGTGCAAGGTATGAAAAAAAATTTGTGGTGCTCTTGTGCCCAGATATTAATATTTCAACACCTTGGGCCTATGCAGCCTATGACAAAATGGAGCAAGAAGAAAATTTTGCAAAAAGTTGCAAAAAAAAGTTGACAAAGAACGGTGTCAGCGATAAATACATCTTCGCTTGTGCAGGGAATCACGACAACATGCTCAACAACGATTTTGAGCAAGCAGTTTTCGCAAAGCACCCGCGTTTAGCTGAGCTTAAGCAAGGCTTACTTGATAAAGGCGCAGAATATGCCTTTATGAGCGGAAGCGGTTCAACCTTAGTGGGCATAGTCAATAGCCCAAATGAGGCCAAGAGCTTAGCTAAATGTTTCCAAAATGCACAATGCAAGGTGTTTACTGCAACACTATAATATGCAGGGGTGTCGCCAAGAGGTAAGGCAACTGGTTTTGGTCCAGTCATTCGAGGGTTCAATCCCTTCCGCCCCTGCCATTTTTTTTCCGATGCGCACTGCGCATAAGCGCGAGAGAGCAAAGGCACGTCATGTTTAATAATCTAAGAATTGTCACCGGTTCCGCTAATCCAGACCTAGCACTAGCCATCTGCGATCATTTGGGCTGTCAGCTTACCCCTTCACTCACCACCACCTTTAGTGATGGTGAAGTTCGTGTTGAAATTGGGGCAAATATTCGCGGTGATGACGTTTTTGTAGTGCAACCAACTTGCTCCCCTGGTAATAATAATATCATGGAACTGTGCCTTATGCTTGATGCGCTCAAGCGTGCCAGTGCCGCTCGCATTACAGCAGTTGTGCCTTACTACGGATATGCTCGCCAAGACCGCAAGGTTAGCCCACGCGCCCCTATCTCTGCCAAAATGGTAGCAGACTTTATGCAACTTGCCGGTGCGCAACGTGTGGTAACCATTGACCTACATGCAGGTCAAATTCAAGGTTTCTTCGACTGTCCGGTAGATAATATTTATTGCGTGCCTGTAATGCTTGAGCAATTACGCAAATTACCGGAAGCTGAGCTTGTGGTGGTATCACCTGATGCCGGCGGTGTGGAAAGAGCACGCGCCTATGCTAAGCGCTTAAATGCCGGTCTTGCCATCATTGACAAAAGACGCGATCAACCAAATCAGGCACAAGCTGTGCATGTTATTGGTGATGTGCAAGATAAAATCGCCATCATTGTGGATGATATGATTGATACCGCCGGTACTTTATGTGCCGGAGCAGAAGTGCTTAAAGCCAATGGCGCCAAGAATATTATCGCTTGTGCAGCCCACGGCGTTCTTTCCGGCCCTGCCGTTGAAAGAATCAATGCTACCGACGCTTTGCAAGAAGTTATTGTTACAGACACCATTCCACTCGGTGATAAATTACAAAAATGCCCCAAGCTTAAAGTGGCAAGCGTTGCTTCCTTGCTTGGCAAAACCATACACAATATTCACACTGGCTCTTCCGTCAGCGTGCTTTTTGTATAAAAAGAAAATTTACCGTTTTAGCGGATATTATTAAGGAGACCATCATGTCCATGGATAAAGTTTTAAATGTGCAAAAGCGCGAGGGCCTCGGAAAAGGCTACAATCGCCGTCTCCGTGTTAAAAACATGGTACCTGGCGTATTTTATACCGCCAAGGGTGAAAATATTGCTGTAGAAATGCCTGCACTTCCCTTGGATAAAATGTACAACGAAATGGGAAAAACTTCTGTTTTCACCCTCGAAATTGATGAAAATGGCAAAAAAACTACCCATCCAGTAATGATTTGGGAAGCAAAGCGCCATCCTTATAAAAACGAATTTGTACACATTGACTTTTATGGCGTTGACCTTGAAAAGGCCGTTAAAGTACAAGTAAGTATTGAATTTACCGGTACCTCCAAGGGTGTTAAAATGGGTGGCAAGCTCGAAACCTATCGCGAGCGCGTTTACCTTGTAGGTAAGCCCCAAGACATTCCCAAAAAGATTGTTGTGGATGTTACCGAAATGGGTCTCAACTCCAGCGTGCGTGTAGCTGACCTTGAATTGCCTGCTAACGTTTGCGCTTCTTACGACCAAAACTTTGCTATCGTTTCTGTTATTTCCAAAGTGAAAGACGAAGCCGGCGAAGAGAACGAATAATTTCTACTGTTTTTTGCTAAAAGCCGATTCCCAATTTTTGGGCGTCGGCTTTTTTATTGCAAGTTTTAGGAAAAAATATGCCAATTATCCCTAAATACAAACAGAATTTTCAAACACATATGATTGAGTCACAAGGGCGCCCCATTGCGCTCTCTGTCCTTGAAAATGACCCCAGCGCAACCACCGTCCTTTTCTATCCCGGCACCATGTGCTCCCCCCTCATGTATAGCGTATTTTTACAAGAACTTTTTAACTGCGGTCTCAATGTAGTAGGTATTCATCCCCTAAGCCATAGGCTCAGCCCTGTCGTAAAAAAAGACTTCACCTTTGACGACATACTACAAAATGGAAAAGACGCCGAGCTCTTTGCCAGAGAACGTTTTTCCGGCCCCATAGTGCTTTGCGGGCACAGCCAAGGCGGCATTTTAGCTCTAACTCACTGTCTTGATAATCCGCACATTCAAGCCTGCTTTCCCATAAGCACACTGCTTCCACATATAGCAAACGCCGCGCAAGTCACACGCTTTGGTTTTGCACAAAATCACCGCCACATACTGCTCCCACTATTGCGTTTTTTTGCAAAAATTTGCCCTACTCTGCCCGTCCCTCTAAACTTTTACTTGCAGCCTCAGCGAATTTTTGCCAATGCGCATAAAGTATCCTGCCCTGAAAAAAATTGTCGTGCAAGCTATCCCCTCTCCTTAATTGCAAGCCTCTTTAGCCAAGATTTATCCGCAGCCGAAGAAAGCGGACATATCAACTGCCCCCTGCACCTAATCACCGCCAAAGACGATATGCTCTTTTCACTTAGCATGATGCATGATGTTTTTACGCGCATTCAGGCTAAGCAAAAAAAGCTCTACGTTGTGGAAGGAGGCGGGCATTTATGCGTTGTAAGCACCGTCTACGCACAACACATCGCCACTCACATCGCTGAGAGCTGCGCAAGCTATATGCTACGTATTTGCACGCCGTATAAGACGAGTTAACATTTTTTGGGAGGCGCTGCCTCCCAAACCCTCCG
>CAYJHU010000243.1:0-3779 GCA_964369655.1 uncultured Desulfovibrionaceae bacterium
GATTTTAAGGGAAAAAGGACTTAGTCGCTTGATAACTTTCATTTGACAATCCACAAAAAAAGGTTTTCCCTCCCCCAGATAAATTTATGCTTAAATTATTTTACACTTTCTAGACTATATCCGCTCTCGGTCTTTTTTACTAGGGATGCGCCGGCGCGTCCTAGATGCATGCCACCTACTTTAACATTATGTTTCATAGCAAAATCTAAAAGTTTAAAGCGTACTTCTCTGGCCATGGCAGGATCCACATCAAAGATAACACCAACGTCGGGCTTTGGCATTTGAAGGCCTTCCACATGCACGATATCGCCCCAAATCAAGATCGCATTGGCGCCATCGCCTACAAAGTAGGCCGTGTGGCCTGGGGTATGCCCATAAGCGGCCAAGGCTCGCACGCCGTCTATAATTACGGTGCCTTCTTTGTCGGGGGAGTAATGCGGTAAATCTTGCGCATTCAAAAGCGGCTTTGGCTCAAAGGTGCGTACTTTGCCCTTATAAGCTTCTGCAACTCTTTGCGCTTTTACAAAACCGCTTTGCTTTACCTTGGTCAATTTGGCCTGAATTTCTTTATTGGTCCAGTAGTCGAGTTCCTTTTGAGCAACCCATATGGTCGCATTGGGAAAGGCTACAACGTCTTTGTTGAGTAGGCCGCCAATGTGGTCCCCATGCATATGCGTAAGAATGATGGTGGTGATGTCTTCAGGTTTTATTTTTAATGTTTCAAGATGCTTAAAGAGTTTTGTTCCAAGGCCTGTGTCCACGAGTATGGTTTCTTTTGGGCCTTTGATAAGAAAAGTATTTAATGGCATTGGGTAGTTTTTGCCATTAAACAACTTATTTATATCCTCGGGTTTTGCATTGATAAATATGCCGGTATTGCCGCTTAGTGATTCTTCTGGCAGGGTGTAGACTTTATATTTTCCGGCGTCATATTCACTGATATTTGCTTGTGCGCAGGCAAGGGATGCACTTAAGCATAAGATGAGCATAAAAACGAAAATTTTCTTCATAGGGCAGCTCCTTAAAGTAAATGTCGCATAAGTATATTATAAATTTTATGCAATGTACACCGCGCGCAGTTTTTTGAATGCGGTACAAAATTTGCAAACAGGTATGTGTACGCTTCTTGATTTTCTAAATACTAAATTGTAGGGTGTCACAACGTTCAGCGAGGAAAACCATGCTTTTATATATTCACGTTCCCTTTTGCCGTAGCAAGTGCAGCTATTGTGCTTTCCACTCCTTAGCCCTTGGCAGGGGTGTAAATCCTTTGCATAGTGAGGCATTTTTAAATTATGTGGACACTTTGCTTCTTGAGCTTTCCGTGTGGGGTGATGAATACAAAGGCGCGCCCATTTCTTCTGTCTTTTTTGGGGGCGGAACGCCAAGCCTTTTGCCGGCGAAAGTGGTTTCGCTTATTATTGAGCGTATATCAAAAAATTTCAACCTTTTAGACGATGCAGAAATTAGCCTTGAAGCCAATCCCGAATCTTTACGTGCCAAGGACAAGGTGCGTGATTTTGCAAAGGCCGGTGTCAATCGTTTGTCCATTGGCCTTCAAAGTCTTGACGAAGAGTATTTACACTTGCTTGGACGCTCGCATAAATTGCGTGATAGCTTGTATGCCGTCATGCAAGCGCGTGACTCCGGCATAAATAATATTAATGTGGATTTGATGTGGGGCCTGCCAAAGCAGGGCGTGCGGCACTGGCTGAACACTTTGCGCGAAGTCACACGCATGAAGCCGCAGCATATTTCGGCCTATGGATTGACTCTTGAAGAAGGAACAAAGCTTGAAAATGATTATAGTAAAGGCCAGCTTGTTTTGCCGACGGAGCGTGACCAATCGGTGATGTTCATGGAGGGGGCGGCTTTACTTGAAGAGCAAGGTTACTTGCATTATGAAATTTCAAACTTCGCGCGCATGGGCTTTCAGTGTCGGCATAATTTGGGCTATTGGGAAGGGGAAGATTATTTGGGGCTTGGCCCATCTGCTACTTCTACAGTGCAAGGCAGGCGCTGGACCAATGCTTATGACCAAGATATGTGGGCGCAAAGTGTAAAAAGTAAGACTTTAACGGCCGATGCGGCTGTGCTTACTCCAAGGGAGCGCGTGCTGGAGCTTATTATGCTACGTTTGCGTACTTCGCGCGGGTTGCGCTTTAAGGCTTATAGAGCGCTTACCGGACGCAGTTTTATGAAGGATCATAAATTGCTCATCGAAGCCCTGCACGAAAATGGATTAATTCGTATTCGTGATGGTTATTTGCGCTTAACTCGCAGTGGCATGCTGGTGTCCAATAGCATTTTATCGAATATTTTTTCGCAGGCCGCTAATGTTTTGCCGGAAAGTTTGCTTATCCCAAGTAATGCCCTTGAAGCTTAGGGCTGTTTAAAAGGGCATATACTATTTGAGCTGCCAATCCTTTGCGCTGATTTTTCCTTTGGCTGGCACTGTTTTAGCTGTTTTTGCAGGTTTTGTGGAACCATCAGGTGCGGCTGGTTCTTTCATGCCAAACTCTTTAAGGCTTGTTTTTGCGTGTTTATATCCTTGGAGAAAGGATTTTTGTAAAAGTTCTTCGGCCTTTTTAAGATCTTTTTCAACCCCTAGCCCTTTTGCGTAAAGAAAGCCTAAATTATGTTGGGCGCGCGGATGACCTTGTGCTGCAGCCTTGGCATTCCAAAATGCAGACTTTGCGTAATCTTGCTCGACGCCCTTACCAAGTTCATAGAAGGAGGCAATGTTGGCTTGTCCATCCCTATCTCCTAGCTCTGCGCCTTTAAGATAAAGCTTAGCTGCTTGCTCAACGTTAGCGTCAATCCCCATTCCTCTTTCATAAAGATAACCTAAGTTGACGAGGGCCATCTTATTGTTTTGGGCTGCGGCTTTTTTGTACCAACGTACGGCCATTTTATAATCTTGCTCAACACCTATTCCTTCTTGATACACATAGGCTAAATTGCTCTGTCCGCCTGCATGCCCTTGGTTGGCGGCTTTTTGATACAGTTCAACGGCTTTTTGTTCATCTTTTTCAACGTATTTGCCGATTTGATATAAAAAACCAAGCTTATTTTGCGATGATGCATGACCTTTGGCTTCAGCTCTTTTAAACCACTTGACGGCTTCTTTGCCATTTTTCTCTACACCAATGCCAAATTCGTAAGATACCCCTAAGTTAAATTCTCCGGGAGTGAAACCTTGCTCTGCAGCTTTTTTGTAGAGCTCAAATGATTTTTTTAAATCTTTTTCAACGCCTTTCCCTGTCTGGTAGAGAAATCCAAGATTGCTTTGCGCATTAGGATTACCAAGTGCTGCAGCTTTTTCATACAATTTGGCCGCTTCTTTATAATCTTGTGTCACTCCAATGCCAAGATTATAGGCGTAGGCTAAATTAGCTAAGCCAGAGGGGTAGTTTTTTTCTGCAGATTTTTTGTACAGTTCGAAAGCTTTTTTGTCATCTTTTTCAACGCCAAGTCCCCACTGATATGAGTATCCTAGAGTGTCTAATGCTTCTGCATTGCCAGCATCGGCTGCTTGTTGAAGTAGGGGGATAGACTCAGCGTATTTTTTATCGGATCTTAGCTTCTCTGCTTTTTCAACTAGCTCTGCAGGGGTATCGGCTAGGGCTGTAGCTGTGCCCATGCCTAAGGTAAGCATGAGCGCAAAAAGGTATATGAGCTGTATTTTAAATATTTTTTGCATGTGCATATCCTACATATTTGTTATTTAGTCCCAAGTTTGGCGCATTTCTTTGAGTCTTTGTTGTGCATTGGTATTT
>CAYJHU010000244.1:0-3772 GCA_964369655.1 uncultured Desulfovibrionaceae bacterium
TAACTACTGTCGCCATGAAAGTTTTTTGATGGGGGTCTGGGGGAAACTTTTTTTCAAAAAAGTTTCCCCCAGTAGACATAAAGTTTCCCCCAGCAGACTTTGCAATTAAACAATATTAATAAGCGCCCTTAGAATATGTCACTTCGTAACTATGTGAATAGACTTCAAAAACGATACCGAAGGGATCTTCTACATAGCACATGCGATAGGGTTTTTCTTGTGGATAGTATTCACGAATGGGCATGCGTTGCTTGCCGCCATGTTCCACAATTTTTTTAACAAGCCCTTCAACATCGGGGTCTTGTACGCAAAAGTGGAAAACGCCTGTTCTGGTGAAATTAAATTCTTCTTTTTCTTTGGAGCTATTATCAAATTCAAAAAGCTCAATGCCGATGCCGTTGGAAGTTACCATATGTGCAATTTTAAAACCGCCATAGCCTTCGCCAAACACATCGTAGCACATAATGCCGATGGCGCTTTCTTTTTCTTCGGTAACTGTGGCCGGATGCATAACAACATACCAGCCCATAACTTCTTGATAAAATTTAACTGCTTCCTCTAAATTAGGAACTGATAAGCCAATGTGGGAAAATGCTCTTGGATACGTCATGTCGTACTCCTCCTTAAGTTGTATTAAAGGGGAGCCTATCATATATATTTTGTGTGGCAATAACGTACTTTTTTGTACCTATAACATCTAATTTGACAGGGTAATGGCGTTTTTACTTGCGTAATCCTTAGCAAAGTCGCAAAAACTCTCCACAATGGGAATAAGATTTTTATATTTTGCTGAAAGTGAGTACTCAACGCGTGGCGGAAGTGTTTGAAAATCAAACCTTTCTATGATGCCACTTTTTTCTAATTCTTTTAGCTGGGTGATGAGCATTTTGTGGCTAATATCGGTAATGGCCTTTTGCAATAAGGAAAATCTGTTATCACCATGTAAAATATGCCACAAAATTCGCATTTTCCACTTTCCGCCTAATAGGTCCATGGTAAGGAGTAAGGCGCAAGGATACTCTTTTTTAATTTTTTCCATAATTCACCTGATAAAATACAATAAGTCATCGGTAAAATACCTCAAAAAATACTACCTCAAAACAATATTCGCTTAACTGGCCTTAATTTTCATCCAACCAAGTTTGCAATTTTGAAAAGAATCTGGACGCATGAAAACCATCCACCACAGCATGATTGGCATGTATGGCCACAGGGAGCATGGTTTTTGAATTTTCTTCAAAATATTTCCCAATGGTAAAATTAGGAATAAAAATATCTTTTTGCCCTTCAATGGTCAGCGTGAGATTTGAAAAAGAAAGCCAAGGAAGAGCCGAAATGTGGAAGAAATTTTTTATATTTAATGGCTTTATGGTAAAGGGTTTGTCGCCATATAAGGCCATGTCATTATTGTAATTTTCAAGAAATTTTTCCCAATCGTTATCAAACTCTGTCCAGAGCAAGGTGAAATTTTCTTCTTTTTTATGAAATACAGTGAAGCAAGGATGTATGATGTCGTAATAGCCTAGATTACCCTCGGCATCTCTATCCATCTTAAATTCTTCATGTTGGTTTAAAATATAACAAATGCCATACAAGAGCTTAGGGAAAAATTTTTCCTTATTTTGCTTAATCTTTTGTAAAAATGATGTGATTTCCACATTGGCGGTAATGCTAAAACAGCATCGCTCATCCTTAGTAAAAAAACCATACGTTTGCCGACGATTCCATGTATCTAGCGATATTTTATTAAACATTCTCACCTCAATTTTATAAGGCACTGCGTCCTTTAATTTCTTTAAATATCAAGTATCATTTGCTTATAAGCTAAATTGCCAAAGCCTAGCCTCTCATAAAGCTTTATGGCTGGTTTGTTGCTCTCGACAACTTCAAGCCTATAGCGCTTTACCGTGGCATCATACTCATTGCGCATAAAGACAAACAGCGCCGTCCCAAATCCTTTGCCCTTGAATTCATCCTTAATATATATCTCTTCAATCATAAGGACGAGGCCGCCAACTTCACATGAATAAGTAAAGGAGAGGTGACAAAATCCAGCATAGCTTTCTTCAGATTTACAAATTATTATTTTGTTAAATGGACTGTCACTCAGCGCAAAATCAACTGTATTTTCAATGTATTCTTTGGGGATTTTATGACTTACGGCATCGGTTTCATAAAATTCTTCCATAAGCTTAATGCATTCGTTTCTATCTTCTTCTTTCAAAAATCTAATCATTTTTCCCTCAGTTCTGGCTTGCAATACTGCCTGCACTTCAAAAGTCGGTTTTAAGTAGGTATAAAATGGCATAAGTGCTCGCAACTAAATCATAAATTTCGTCTGCGCTAAGATGTATACTATGCCCCGCGCTTCAAGGTCAATGCAAAAACTCGGCTAAATATTCTTGAAAATTTACCTATTTGCATTTATGGTTCTTAAGACAAACAGTATCCATTTTTGCAAATTTTATAATGCACAAGAGCGTATGTGTAAACAGGGGTAAAAATGTCTTATTTAAATTCAAGAGTCTTTAATGCAGAAGATTTTGTAATAAGTGATGATGACTTTTTACGCCTCAATGCAGAACGCCCCATGGGCTTAAGCGGACATTTGCGAGCGAGAAACGAAGCCATGACATTGCGCGCATGTTTAGATTCTTGCTTGCCTTTTTTGGATGAACTCATTGTTACCTACAACGACTCCAGCGACGCCACAGAAGAAATATTATTGGAATATGCCAAGGCATACCCTGAAAAAATACGCCTTTTTTGGTACCCTTTAGAATGGGGATCTGTGCGAGGTAAAGTTCAAGTGCGGCCTCTTGGGCATTTGGCTCAATTTTATAACTTTGGCTATACTAAGGTGCAGTACAAGTACTACATGAAAATAGATGGGGATCAAGTGTACTTTACGGATAAAATGCTTTTTGTGAAGAGCATGCTTCATAAATACTCGCATCCGAACCTGACTGCCGAAGATATACCCCCAGTAAGCAGTAATCAAAGTACTATTTATGAATATTGTGAAAAAAACATTGCTAAGGCCCTCATTGGCGACAAAAAATACACTCTCGTTTTGGGGGGGCTAAATATTTGCTATTGTAATGATGAATTATATGTACTTTCTTCAGAAAATCTTGATAAAGTAAATCCATTTAATGGATTTTGCGGCGATACCTTTATTGTATGCCCAAGCTTTAACCAAAGATACTATCTTTATAAAGACTTTATGGAAGTCTTTCCGCATGTGAATTCACGCTGTATTCCCTTAGGTCTCATATGGATACATGCAAATATTGCAAAGCAAAATTGCCATTACACGCAAGGGCCTACTATCCCACTCAAAATGGCACAGAGCTATTCTTGGGATGAGGCTTATAAAATAATAAATAGCGCCCCTACTCAAAATATAAAACAACACACTATAGTTAAAAATCTTGGGCGTCAGTTTTGGGATAGAGATATACCCACATTTATGACAGACGATTTTTATAATAGTTTTTTTATAGATATACTGCAAAATGTCAGAAAGCACATTCCAATCTCAGCTAGCTAGAACTTTGGTGAAGTAGCAAAACAACTGAAATAAAAAACAATAAAAGACATCCTCTGAAACCAAAAGCATAGTCAATGGTTTCAGAGGTTTTTTATCTTCGTCGATGCTGAAAAACACGTTTCCACGTTTTTTCAGAAAGGCACGCTCACTCCAAATGCCCCTTTGGGGACGCCAGAAGTGAATTCTGGCTCATTTTTCGTGGCGCAAAATTTTCGCTTT
>CAYJHU010000245.1:0-3717 GCA_964369655.1 uncultured Desulfovibrionaceae bacterium
CGCGTTAAGGTTTCCAAAGGGGATTATCCCCTTTGGCGGTGGGTTTGGGAGGCAGAGCCTCCCAAACTAAACTACGTCAAACTAAAGCACTACAAAAAAAACACACAAAGTACAGACAAAGCTTGACAGGTCCCCCATAAATAGTCTAAGCAAATCGTCCTTAGGGAAAAAGCGCCTTGTTGCGCTCTCCCGTAATTTTAATGGAGGATGATTATGCCCACAATTAATCAACTTATCCGCAAAGAGCGGAAAGTGGTCGTAAAGCGTAAAAAAACCCCAGCATTGCAGGCTTGCCCTCAACGCCGTGGTGTTTGCACACGTGTTTACACAACCACACCAAAAAAGCCTAACTCTGCACTTCGTAAAGTAGCCCGCGTGCGCCTTACCAATGGTATTGAAGTAACGGCTTACATTCCCGGTGAAGGTCACAACTTACAAGAGCACTCCGTGGTAATGATCCGCGGCGGCCGCGTAAAAGACTTACCAGGTGTACGTTACCACATCGTTCGTGGTACCCTTGATACGGCCGGTGTTGCTGACCGTCGTCAAGCTCGTTCTAAGTATGGCGCCAAGCGTCCAAAATAATTAATTTAACCTGCGGAAGCGTTTGCCATGCTCTTTTCTACTCAAAAAGAGCCGGGCTGGTGACGCTGGCGTAATGCGCATGTAAGGAGTTTACTATGCCCCGTAAAGGTCCTATTCCCAAAAGGGAAATTTTACCTGATCCATTGTATAACAGCCGTCTTGTAACAAAGTTTGTGAACCGTCTTATGTATGACGGTAAAAAAGGCGCTGCTGAAAAGATTTTTTATTCTGCACTTGAAACTCTTGCAGAAAAATCTGGCGAAGAAGCCATGCGTGCTTTTGAAAAAGCACTTGAAAATGTGAAGCCTCACCTTGAAGTAAAGGCTCGCCGTGTGGGCGGTGCCACATATCAAGTGCCCATGGAAGTACGTCCTGATCGTCAGGTGTCTTTGTCCATTCGTTGGCTCATTAACTATTCACGTTCCCGCGGCGAAAAAGGCATGACTGCCAAGCTTGCCGCCGAACTTTTGGACGCTTTCAACGGCCGTGGCGGCGCAGTGAAAAAGCGTGAAGACACCCATCGTATGGCTGAAGCTAACAAGGCTTTTGCCCACTATCGCTGGTAATAAGCCGCCCAAAAAGGGCAATCTGCTTCGTCAGTTAAACAATCCAAACCGCTTATGTATGTCCATATACACCGCGCGCCTTGGATTGTTTAACTTCCTTGCATCTCACCCTTTTTGAACGGCTTATCCTCACGGAAAATCCATGAGGATTAAAGAATAAGGTAATTTACACATTTACCGTATCATGGGCAAAAAATCCTTGATACGGTATGCGAATTTTTATGGCAAACGCCATTATTTTTTCAGGAGAATAGACTATGTCAACCTCAGTTGCTAGCGATAAACAACGTAATATTGGTATTATGGCGCACATCGATGCTGGTAAAACCACCACCACCGAGCGCATATTATTTTATACTGGTGTTTCACACAAAATCGGTGAAACCCACGACGGTGAGTCCACCATGGACTGGATGGAACAAGAACAAGAGCGCGGCATTACTATTACTTCTGCTGCTACAACCTGTTTTTGGAAAGATTGCCGCATCAACATCATTGACACCCCCGGGCACGTTGACTTCACCATCGAAGTAGAACGCTCCTTGCGCGTGCTTGACGGTGCTGTGTGCGTATTTGACGCCGTTGCCGGTGTTGAGCCTCAGTCCGAAACCGTATGGCGTCAAGCTGACCGTTACGGCGTACCCCGTATTTGCTTCGTAAACAAGATGGACCGTATCGGCGCCAACTTCTTCCGTTGCGTAGACATGATTGTGGATCGCCTTGGTGCTAAGCCCGTCATGCTCCAATTGCCTATCGGTCAAGAAGACAAGTTTGAAGGCGTAGTTGACCTTGTACGCGGCGAAGCCATCACCTTTGATAAAGCTTCCAAGGGTACCGAATTTATTGTAGGACCAGTACCTGCAGAACTTAAAGAACTTTTTGACGAAAAACGCTTTGAGATGATCGAAGCTGTGGCTGAAGAAGATGAAGCCATGATGGAAAAATATCTTGGCGGTGAAGAGCTTACCGTTGAAGAAATCATTTCCTGCATTCGTAAAGCAACCATCAACCGTAGCATTGTTCCTGTAATGTGCGGTTCTGCTTTCCGTAACATGGGCGTGCAACCATTGCTTGATGCTGTTGTTGACTACTTGCCATCCCCCATCGACATTCCTCCCATGAAGGGACATGATCCCCGTGATGAAGAAAAAGCAATTGAATGCCCTTGCAGCGACAAAGAACCTTTTGCCGGTCTTGTCTTCAAGCTTTTCTCTGATCCATTCATCGGTCACTTGTCCTTTGTGCGTATTTATTCCGGTTATGTAGAATCCGGCTCAAGCGTGCTTAATGCCAACACCGGCAAAAAAGAGCGCGTTGGTCGTATCCTTAAAATGCATGCTAACAAGCGCGAAGACATCAAGGGCGCCGGCGCCGGTGACATTGTTGCTCTTGTGGGCCTTAAGCTTGCTTCTACCGGTGATACCCTTTGTGATGAAAAGCGCCCTGTAGTGCTTGAATCCTTGGATATTCCTGAGCCAGTTATCGAAGTTGCCATTGAGCCTAAAACCAAGAGCGACCGCGATGCACTTTCTGCTGCTCTTAACAAGCTTGCTAAAGAAGATCCTTCCTTCCGCGTAAAAGGTGATGAAGAAACAAATCAGACCCTTATTGCCGGTATGGGCGAATTGCACCTTGAAATTATTGTTGACCGTCTCGTGCGCGAATTTAGCGTAAATGCTAACGTTGGTAAGCCACAAGTTGCTTATCGCGAAACCATTTCTAAGCCTTCTAAGTCCGACATGAAGCACGCAAAACAATCCGGTGGTCGTGGTCAATATGGTCACTGCGTCATCGAAGTTGAGCCAAACCCAGCTGGCGGTTATGAGTTTGTTAACTCCATTACCGGTGGTGTTATTCCAAAAGAATACATCCCAGCCATCGACAAGGGTATCAAAGACGCCATGAAGAGCGGCGTACTTGCCGGCTTCCCAACTGTTGACTTAAAGGTAAACCTTGTTTTCGGTTCTTACCACGATGTTGACTCCTCTGAGCAAGCCTTCTACGTTGCCGGTTCCATGGCTATTAAAGACGCCATGGCTAAAGCAGGCCCAGTATTACTTGAGCCAATCATGGACGTTGAAGTTGTTACCCCAGAAGAATTCCTTGGTGACGTTATGGGCGACTTAAACGGTCGTCGCGGACGCGTACAAGGCATGGAAGCTCGTGGTTCCGGTGCACAAAGTGTACGTTGCCAAGTGCCTCTTTCTGCCATGTTCGGCTATGCCACAGACTTGCGCTCCAAAACACAAGGACGTGCAACTTTCAGCATGCAGTTTGATCACTACGAAAAAGTACCTGCTTCTATAGCTGAAGAAATTCAAGCTAAAAAAGCATAGTTTTTTTTAGATTTATAAATAGTTTTTACTGGGGGAGGGGACTTTTTGAAAAAAGTCCCCTCCCCCAGACCCCCTCCCTCAAAAACTTTCGCGGCGGTGGAAGTTTCTTTTTTTAATGAACACCTTGCCGCCTCAATGCCCCTTCAAATTTATAAGTAACAAGCATCTGCTACAGGAAGTAGCAGGCCGCGCAGCGGAGCAAACCAAAGGCAAGTCGGAATTCACTTCCG
>CAYJHU010000246.1:0-3689 GCA_964369655.1 uncultured Desulfovibrionaceae bacterium
GTCTGGGAGGGGAAACTTTTTTTTCCTAAAAAAAGTTTCCCCTCCCAGAAAAAACTAAATTTCCTTTCCTTTATCACCTAACCATTGCAGGGCAAAGAGCACCATATCATCATAGAGATTGCCATCTGTGTAAGTGGAAACGTCTTGATAAAATTCATCCAAAAGAGCTTGGGGGGAATTGGTGGCAGTGCGCAAAAAATTCTTGATTCCGGCTTGTCCGTAGCTTTGCCCATGCGTGTTTTGTAAGGTGGTTAGGCGCTCTGGGATGAAGAATAGCGTTTGCATGGGGTCAAGATATGTGTCCATATTTGTAAATGTTTTTTGCTCTGATATGCCAAGGGCTTTGTCTTCTGAATTTGTTAAATGTTGATAGGGCATGTCTTTGTTGTCTTGGCCATTAATGATAAATGGAGGAAATTGCCCAGCACTGGCAAAGCGTAGATGGCCATTTGTGTTGTTTAAAATTCCTATAAAAACAACAATAAGTGGGTTTTTATGCGTAGGGCAGTCATTATTAAAGCTGGCGTTGACATTTTCCAAAGCTTCTGCAGGTGAAAGTTTGGAAAGTAATAATTCGTGTAAAAGGGGCATGATGCGATTTGTCATAAGGGCTGCTGGCATGCCATGTTCTGATACGTTACCGATAACACAACAGATTTCATGCTCTGAGAGTAGGAAGCAGTCATACATGTCACCGCAAACTTCGCGGGCAGCGTGCACGGCTGCAGCGGTTTCAACATTTGGCATATGCGGTAGGCTGGCAGGGCGCAGGCTATTTTGGATGGTACGGGCTAAGGCAAGTTCGCCGTGCATACGTTCACGGGTTTGCGCCATAACGGTGAGGTCGTGCATGCGTTGATTGAGCGCTGTGCTGAGCTGTTTTGTGGCAATGAGAAGGTGTTTTGTCTCCGGTGAGAGGTTGGAAATATTTGGATCTTGAGTAAGAGGTTCTATTTTGCCTTGGCTGAGCCTTTCTGCCGTTTGTGCAAGGTAGCCTAGGGGGCTGAGCATGGTATTGCACGTTTTGCTAAGGGCATAGGCGGCAAGTAAAAGGACAATAAGCCCTAAAATTACAAGTGTTTTGCTGATGATGTCAAGGTAGCCAAATAAATCTGCGTAGGGAATGAGTACACCAATAAGGAGGGAGGATTCGGCGCTGGCCAAGGATATGGCAACATAGCGTTTTTCTTCCCACTCAATGGTAAGAAACTTTCCGCGTCCTTCAAGCATATAGGTTTTAAGATTTTCTAACTCTTTATCCGCCGCGGATGGCAGTGTCCATCTTCCTGCTTTTGTTAAGAAAAATGGTATGCATTGTTTGAAAAAACTAAAGGAGCGGATGCGCTCCATAAACCATGGTATTGCTAAACTTGTAGTTAATATTCCATAGGTTATGCCTGATCTATCCTTTATGGGCGCAGAGTAGCGCAAGTGTAACATGCGCTCGCCATCAATAAGTGGAACGGGCCAGTAGGCTTTTTGCACAGATTGTAAGTCATTTTTACTATATAAGTCTGCAAGATTTTGTGCATTTGTATGCGTGAGGAGTCGCCCCTTGTTGTCATATAAACGCACGCGCAAGTTTTGCGCATTATGAGGCTTATTTGGTGAATCATTGGGAGGAAGGGTAAGGATTTCTACCAGCATTCTTCCTCTTGCTTCTGAGAGAGCCGCGACGATTTTGTCGCTTAAGGTGTTTTCATTAAAAGATTTTTGACTAAATATTTCCTCTGTTTGCTGCAAAAATACAGGCATGGAGCGTGTGAGCCATTCCCTATTGTAGGTGTCCTCGCGCAAAATGCTGTTACCAAATTGACGCAGTTGTGCGTTGACGGTGTTGATGATTTGCTCGCGCGCAAAGAAATAGCCAAGGGCAATGAGCAAGGCAAGTAGCCCCGTAAGGCCAATGAGGATGGGAACAGTTTGGCGGGTAACAATTCTATAGCGCCAAGGTACCGGAGAAATCATGCTTTTTGCTGTAGTGCGTCTTTTGCGCTTTGAATATCAGGATATTCCTCAAAAAGGCTTGAAAATCCACTACCCACAAAGATTTTGCGCAATTGCGGGCGTAGCGCACAGATAACAATGGTGCCGCCTAAGGGATCGAGAGTTTTACCAATAGTCAAAAGCCCGCGAAGGCCAAGAGAACTGATATAATCTACGTCCCTTAGGTTGAGCACCATATGCTTCATGCCGTCATGGATAAGCTCTTGGCAGGTGCTTTCAAAGCTTGTACTAGAGTACGCATCCCACCTGCCCGCTAAATGCACAACGTAAATGTTGTTATGTTTATCTGATTGAATTTCCATGTTTTTAATTATCAATACTGGTTAAGCTGATGAGGCTCCAAGTGTTTTTTCCTTGGAATTTATACGGTTTGGCAAGGGCAACAAAGGTTTTTCCTGCTTTTTCATCAGTTTCTGCATTATAAATATAACCTTTCATTTCTATAACATTTGCAGAAACCTTTCGAGCGTAGGTCACTTTGGCATAGTAGCGTGCTTCGCCAGAGCCCATCATATAGATATAATTTTTGCCGTCATATTTATATTCTTGGGTAGATTTCAACTCTTTAATATCATAGTCAAAATATTTTTTGATGGCTTCTTTTACCCATTTTCCTTCAATGTATCCTTCATTGCCTTTGGGGATAGCTCTGCGCCCTTCGTAATTAATGAAGTTGTGCGCAACACCAAAATCAATAAGTACATTCATGTCGTTGGCGTTAAGAAGTTGTTGTAAATTAAAATTCCACATAAAAGTTTCTGTGAAATTTGAGATAAAAGTGCTCATTTTCTTGAATTGCTGAGCAGAAAATTTTTCAGCGTGGGCAACTTGTGTCAGCATAAAGACCATCAGGAAAAGGCTTGCAAAAATTGATACGGAACGCTTCATTTTTATCTCCTAGTTTAAGGTAAATGTTGTAAGTTAATATTACTTACTTACATAAATTAGGCTAAAATTTGCTTTATGTAAAGCGCTGGAGTGGGGTAAAGCACAAAAAATTATGATTTGACGCTGTTAGCATTTCATGTTTTTATCAAATAAATAGTACACAGAGTGTGTATTTTATCTTAACGTATTTATAGTCAAGGAGAAATTTGTATGGAAGTGAGCATTACTTATTGCGGACCATGAAAATATGATCCAAAAGCTGCTAGTTTGGCGGCAAAAATTTTAGAAAATTTTCAAGTGCAAGCCGTGCTTGAAAAGGGGGCCGGAGGCATTTTTGATGTTAAGGTGAACGGTGACCTCGTGTTCTCGAAGTTCACCGTAGGTGACTTCCCAAATGAAGACGAATTGATAGAAGAAATTCGGGCGCGTTATAAATAATATTTCGGCAACCTGCATAAAATGTAGGTTGCCTTTTTTGAGGGGTAATTGTGCATAAAAATATTATCTGTGCCGATTTGGGTGGTACTAATAGCCGTTTTGCCCATTTTACGCTTAAAGAGAGTGAGCTTTATCTTGTTGCGGAGCGCAGTTTTTTAACCCAAGAGCTGTGCACAGATAGCGCTTGGCAAGACATACTTAAGCAGGCACGAGCGTGTCTTTCCCTCTCAAGCGAAGAGGTGCATTTTTATCTCATAGGTGTGGCTGGACCCATTGCAAGTAATGGGCTGAGTGCGCAGCTTACCAATGCACCGTTATGCCTTGATTTTTCAGTGCATTCAGCGCTCGCTCGCAAT